>NZ_BAAHBM010000006.1:0-79229 GCF_054776675.1 Angustibacter aerolatus | reverse complement strand
CTCGCCGCGCTGGCCCCCACCCTGCCCCGCCTGCGCCGCAGCCCCTGATCTCTCGCTCCCCTGGAGGCAGCAGTCGCCAGGCCGGGCGGCCGAGCGGGCTGCGGCCCCGGGGGCGGTGCCGCCTAGGCTGGGCGGGCCATGCGCCGACCCCTGACCGACGACGTCACCGACCCGCGGACGCCGGTGGTGGTGGCTGCGCGTCGCACGCCGGTGGCGACGGCCGGGCGCCGGCTCGCGGCGCTCGACGAGACGCAGCTCGCGGTGCAGGTGCTCGCGGCGGTGGCGGCCGACGTCAGCGCGCTCGGGGTCGGGCAGGCGGGCGACGAGGTGCTGCTGGGCGCGTGCACCGGGCCGGGTGGCGACCCGGCGTGGGTGGCGCTGCTGCGGGCGGTCCTCGGCGTCGAGGTTCCCGGCACGACGGTCGACCGGCAGTGCGGCAGCGGGCTCGAGGCGGTGTCGCTGGCGGCGGCACGGGTGGTGACCGGTGCCGAGCTGGTGCTGGCCGGCGGGGCCGAGAGCGCGAGCACGTCGGGCACCGGCCGGGCCAGGTTCGCGCCCGAGGAGCTCGGCGACCCCGACATGGGCGTCGCCGCCGAGGACCTCGCGGCGGTGCGCGGGGTGCGCCGCGAGCGGCAGGACGCGTACGCCGCCCGCTCGCACGCGCTGGCCGTCGCCGCGCAGGACGCCGGGGTGTACGACGCCGAGCTGGTGCCCGTCGGCGACGTGGTGCGCGACGACCGACCCCGCCGCCGGCTGACACCCGCTGTCCTGCAGGGGTTCCGCGGCGCGTTCGGGGGCGCCGGCACGGTGACGGCGGGCAACTCGTGCGGCGTGAGCGACGGCGCGGCGGTGGTCGCGGTGGTCGACGAGGCGACCCGGGCGCGGCTCGGGCTGCCCGGGCTCGCGGTGCGCTCGGTGGCGTCGTCCGGCGTCCACCTGCGGCTGCCCGGCCTGGGCGCGGTCGCCGCCGTCCGAGCCGAGCTCGAGGCCGCCGGCGCGACGTTGGCCGACCTCGACGCCATCGAGATCACGGAGGCGTTCGCCGCGCAGGTGCTCGCCTGCACCGACGAGCTGGGCCTGGCCGACGACGACCCGCGGCTGTGCCCCCAGGGCGGGGCGATCGCGCTGGGGCACCCCTGGGGCGCGAGCGGTGCGCTGCTCGTCGTCCGGCTGTTCGCCGAGCTGGTGCGCGCACCCGGCGGACGGCTCGGGCTGGCGACCTGCGCGGTCGGTGGCGGGCAGGGCGTGGCCGCCGTGTTCGAGCGGGTCGGCCCGTGATCGAGCTGCGCGGGGTCACCCACCGGTACGGCGACCGGGTGGTGCTGCGCGACGTCGACCTCGTGCTGGCCGAGCGCCGCATCGCCGTGGTCGGCGCCAACGGCTCGGGCAAGTCGACGCTGGCCCGGCTGCTGAACGGCCTGGTGCTGCCGAGCGAGGGCAGCGTGGTCGTCGACGGGCACGACACGCGCGACGACGGGGCCGCCGTCCGCCGTCGGGTCGGGTTCGTCTTCACCGACCCGGACGCCCAGATCGTGATGCCCACCGTCGCCGAGGACGTCGCGTTCTCGTTGCGCCGCAGGGGGTTGAGCCGCTCCGAGCGCGACGAGCGGGTGCAGGCGGTGCTCGAGCGGTTCGGCCTGGCCGGGCTGGGCGAGCGCCCGGCGCACCTGCTGTCGGGCGGGCAGAAGCAGCTGCTGGCGCTGGCCGCCGTGGTGGTCACCGAGCCGGACGTGCTGGTCTGCGACGAGCCGACCACCCTGCTCGACCTGCGCAACGCGGCGCGGGTGGCCGACCTGCTCGACGCGCTGCCGCAGCAGGTGGTGCTCGTGACGCACCACCTCGACCTGGTCGAGCGCTACGAGCGGGTCCTGGTCGTGGACGACGGGCGCGTGGTGCACGACGGGCCGCCGACCGAGGCGGTCGCCGCCTACCGGGCGCTGGCGGGGCAGGTCGGGTGAGCTCGCCGATCGGGCTGTACGTGCCCGGCACCTCCCCGCTGCACCGCTGCCCCCCGGGCCCGAAGCTGCTCGGCCTGCTGCTGCTCACCTCGCTGGTCGTGCTGCTGCGAGACCCCGCGGCCGTCGGCGCGGCAGCCGTGGTCGTGGGCGTCGCGGTGCTGGTGGCGCGGCTGCCGCTGCGGGTCGTCGGACGTCAGCTGTGGCCGCTGCGGTGGTTCCTGGCGCTGCTGGTGCCGCTGCAGTGGTGGCAGGGCGGGCCGCGCTCGGTCGTCGTGGTGGCCGGCACCCTGCTGGTCTGCGTCGCCGCGGCGACCGTGGTGACCCTCACGACGCAGGTCAGCGCGCTGCTCGAGCTGCTCGAACGACGGCTCGAACCGTTGCGGCGCCTGGGGATCCGGCCCGAGCGAGTCGCCCTGACGCTCGTGCTGACCGTGCGCGCGGTGCCGGTCGTCGCGGGGCTGCTCGACGACGTCCGCGACGCCCGGCGTGCACGCGGGCTCGAGCGCAGCCCGCGCGCGCTGCTGGTGCCGCTCGTCGTCCGCACGGTGCGGTACGCCGACCGGCTCGGCGAGGCGCTGGTGGCCCGCGGCGTCGACGACTGAGGCGTCTCACGCAACGAGATCGCGGTCCCAGAGTGCGGACACCCCGCGTAGCGTCGCCCGCATGGCGAACCGCTGGACCGTGCTGGCCACCGGCACCCTCGCCCAGGCGATCACCTGCGTGTTCCTCTACGGCATCCCGTTCCTCGTGCCGTACCTGCGGCGCACCGAGGGCCTGACCCTCGTCGAGGCCGGCACGCTGGCCGCCGCCCCCTCGCTGGGCCTGGTGCTCACGCTCGTCGCCTGGGGCGCGCTCGCCGACCGCTTCGGCGAGCGGCTCGTCATGGCGACCGGCCTCGCCCTGGCCGGCGGGCTGCTGCTCGCGAGCTCCACCCTCGACGGCGGCCGCCTGCTCGCCTGGGCCGCCGTCGGCGCCGCGGCGGCGTCGGTCAACGCCGCGAGCGGGCGCGCGGTGATGGGCTGGTTCGGGCCGCAGCGGCGTGGGCTCGCGATGGGCGTGCGGCAGACCGCGCAGCCGCTCGGGGTCGCGGCGGCGGGCCTGCTGCTGCCGCCGCTGGCGCAGGCCCACGGTGTCGACGGCGCGCTGCTGGTGCCCGCGCTCGGCTGCCTGGTGGCCGCAGGGCTGGTGGTGCTGCTCGTCGCCGACCCGCCGCGCCCGGCGTCCGTGCCCGGCGACGCGGCGTCCGGCTCGCCGTACGCCGGCCCGACGCTCTGGCGGCTGCACGCGGCCAGCGGGCTGCTCGTCGTCCCGCAGTTCGCGGTGGCCGGGTTCGGTGCGGAGTTCCTGGTGTCGCAGCAGGGCTGGCACCCGACGCAGGCAGGGCGGGTGCTCGCGGCCGTGAACGCCGTCGGCGCCATCGGCCGGATCGCGGCGGGCCGCTGGTCCGACGCCGTCGGCAGCCGGCTGCGGCCCATGCGGCAGATCGCCGTCGGCTGCGCGGCGATCATGCTGCTGCTCGGGGTGGTGGCCGCGACCGGCTCACCGCTGGTGCTGGTGCCGCTCGCGCTGGCCAGCATCGTGTCGGTCACCGACAACGGCCTCGGCTACACGGCCACCGCTGAGCTGGCCGGGCGCGCGTGGTCGGGCCGGGCGCTCGGCGTCCAGAACACCGCGCAGAACCTCGTGGCCTTCGCGACGCCGCCGCTGGTGGCCGGCCTCGTCGGCGCAGGTGGCTTCGGCTGGGCGTTCGGCCTGTGCGCCGCCGCACCCGTCGCCGCCGCCGTCGCCACCCCCGTCCCCCGCCTCTGCGCACGTCAGCCCGGTTTGCGCGGGTCGACCCGCTCCAAGGACCCCACCGGGCGGGCTGACGTGCGCAAACCGGGCTGAGGCGCGGAAAGGGGTCAGGGCTGGGTGAGCTGGATCCGGACGGCGAGGGTGCGGGTGGCGGCCTCGGTGAGCACGTCGAGGCGGGGGTCGGCGACGGCGAGCAGCGGGCCGCGGGGCAGGGCGGCCAGCGCGCGCAGCCTGGGGTCGGCGAGCACCGCGTCGACGAGCGAGCCGTCGCCGCCGGGCACGAGTCCGTCGAGCTCGCGCGCGTCGAGGCGCTGGGCCACGGCGTCGACCACCGCCTCGACCAGCGCGTCGGCCTGGTTGCCGCGGCGGCGGGCGTAGCGCTGCTGCGACCAGCCACCGGCCGCGGTGCGCGACTGCACGTAGCGGGTGCCGGTCTTGTGCACGAGCAGCTCACCGTCGCGGGCGGTGCCGAGCGCGAACCCGCCGCGGCGCACCAGCAGCAGCCCGACGGTGCGCGGCCGCAGCGCGTGCCGGGCCAGCACGCCGGCCACGAACGACGGGTCCCTCGTGGGCGGCGGGCTGAACGGCGGCCAGGGCACCTCGAGCCGCACGGTCGCGGTGTCGGCGGCCTGCAGCAGCACGGCCTCGGCCCCGACGTCGGCGGTGGTGTCGCCGTGCCGCTCGACGAAGCCGTCGACCCAGCGCACCAGCCGCGACGCCGCGACCTCGAGCAGACGATGAGTCAGCAGGGCCTCAGAGGTTGAAGCCCAGCGCGCGCAGCTGCTCGCGGCCGTCGTCGGTGATCTTGTCGGGGCCCCACGGCGGCATCCACACCCAGTTGATGCGGAAACCGGTGGTCAGGCCGTCGAGCGCCTGCGCGCACTGGTCCTCGATGACGTCGGTCAGCGGGCAGGCCGCGCTGGTGAGCGTCATGTCGATGACGGCGTGGGCGGCCGGGTCGACGGTCACGCCGTAGACGAGGCCGAGGTCGACGACGTTGATGCCGAGCTCGGGGTCGACGACGTCGCGCAGCGCCTCCTCGACGTCCGCCACGTTCGGCGGGGTGGTGGTGGTCTCGCTCATCGGGCGTGCTCCTCGCTCGGTGCTGCCATCGGTGCTCCTGCCTGGACCAACGCGTCCTGCAGGGCCATCCATCCCAGCAGCGCGCACTTGACGCGCGCCGGGTACTTCGAGACGCCCGCGAGGGCGATGCCGTCGCCGAGCACGTCCTCGTCGCCGGGGTCCTTGCCGACGCTGGTGAGCATCGCGCGCATCGCGTCGGACGACGCGCGCACCTGCGCGAGCGGCTGCCCGGCGACCAGGTCGTGCAGCACCGACGCCGACGCCCGGCTGATCGCGCAACCGACCGCCTCGTACGACACGTCGGACACCACGTCGTGGTCGACGGCCACCCGCAGGGTCACCTCGTCGCCGCACGAGGTGTTGACGTGGTGCACCTGGGCGCCGAACGGCTCGCGCAGCCCGGCGCCGTGCGGGCGCTTGGAGTGCTCCAGCACCAGCTCCTGGTAGAGGTCCACTAGACCAGCACCTCCCGCACCCGGTGCAGCCCGGCGAGCAGCGCCTCGACGTCGTCGTCGCCGCTGTGCACGCCGAACGTCGCGCGGGTGGTGGCGACCACGCCGTAGCGGCGGTGCAGCGGGGCGGCGCAGTGGTGCCCGACGCGGACGGCGACGCCGAGGTCGTCGAGCACCTGCCCGACGTCGTGCGCGTGCGCCCCCTCGACGTCGAACGACACCGCTCCCCCGCGCGCCTCGGTCGTCGAGGGGCCGATCACCCGCACCCAGGGCAGCTCGGCCAGGCCGTCGAGCAGCAGCCCGGTGAGCCGGCGCTCGTGCGCGTCGACGCGGTGCATGTCGAGGTCGGACAGGTACCGGACGGCGGCGTGCAGCCCGACCGCCTGCGCGGCCATCGGCACCCCGGCCTCGAAGCGCGCGGGCGGCGGCAGGTAGGTCGAGCCCTCCATCGTGACCGTCGAGATCATCGAGCCGCCGGTGAGGAACGGCGGCATCGCGGCCAGCAGCTCCTCGCGGCCCCACAGCACGCCGACGCCGGACGGGCCGAGCATCTTGTGGCCGCTGAACGCCGCGAAGTCGACACCCAGGGCGGCCAGGTCGACCGGCGCGTGCGGCACCGACTGGCAGGCGTCGAGCACCGTGAGCGCGCCGACCTCGCGCGCCCGGGCGACCAGCGGCTCGACCGGGGGCATGGTGCCGAGCACGTTCGACGCCTGGGTGAAGGCCAGCACCTTCGTGCGCTCGGTGACCACCGCGTCGAGCTCGCGCAGGTCGACGCGGTAGTCGTCGCCCGCGGGCAGCCAGCGCAGCGTGGCCCCGGTGCGGCGGCACAGCTCCTGCCACGGCACGAGGTTCGCGTGGTGCTCGATCTCGGTGACGACGACCTCGTCGCCCGGGCCGAGCGCGAAGCGTGCCGCCTCGGGCCCCGCCGTCGCTGCGTTGCTCATCGCGTAGGCCACGAGGTTGATCGACTCGGTGGCGTTCTTGGTGAAGACCACCTCCGGCGAGCGCACGCCGACGAAACCGGCCACCGCGTCGCGCGCCGCCTCGAAGGCGTCGGTGGCCTCCTCGGCGAGCTGGTGCGCGCCGCGGTGCACGGCCGCGTTGTGCTGCTCGTAGAACTCCTGCTCGGCGTCGAGCACCACGGTCGGCTTCTGCGACGTGGCGCCCGAGTCGAGGTAGACCAGCCGCCGGCCCTCGCGCACCGTCCGCCCGAGGATCGGGAAGTCGGCGCGGATCGCCCGCAGCTCGGCGTCCGAGAACGGCTGCGCGGCCCCGACCTCCGCGGCCTCGGTGCGGTCGGCGAGCTGGGTCACGTCAGGCCTTGCTCGCCGGCGTCGCGCCGGTCGGCAGGAACCGGTCGTAGCCCTCGTCCTCGAGCCGGGTGGCCAGCTCGGGGCCGCCCTGCTCGGCGATGCGGCCGTCGACGAAGACGTGCACGAAGTCGGGGCTGATGTAGCGCAGGATCCGCGTGTAGTGGGTGATGAGCAGCACGCCCACCTCGCCGCCCTCGCGCACCCGGTTGACGCCCTCGCTGACGATCTTCAGCGCGTCGACGTCGAGGCCGGAGTCGGTCTCGTCGAGCACCGCGACCTTCGGCTTCAGCAGCTCCATCTGGAGGATCTCGTGGCGCTTCTTCTCGCCGCCGCTGAAGCCCTCGTTGACGTTGCGCTCGGCGAAGGTCGGGTCCATGCGCAGCTGCTCCATGGCACCGCGCACGTCCTTGGTCCAGGTGCGCAGCTTGGGTGCCTCGCCGTCGATCGCGGTCTTGGCGGTGCGCAGGAAGTTCGCGACCGAGACGCCCGGCACCTCGACGGGGTACTGCATGGCCAGGAACAGCCCGGCCCGCGCGCGCTCGTCGACGGTCATGGCGAGGACGTCCTCGCCGTCGAGGGTCACGGTGCCGCCGGTGACCGTGTACTTGGGGTGACCGGCGATCGAGTACGCCAGCGTCGACTTGCCCGAGCCGTTGGGGCCCATGATCGCGTGGGTCTCACCGGCGCGGACGGTCAGGTCGACGCCGCGCAGGATCTCCTTGGTGCCCTGCTCGGTGTCGACGGTGACGTGCAGGCCGCGGATGTCGAGGGTTGCCATGCGTTCAGTGCTCCTTGGAAGGGTTCTGCGAGAACGTGTCGATCGGGGCGCGGACGTCGACCATGACGGTGCCGTCGACGACCTCGACCGGGTAGACGGCGACCGGCCGGGTGGCGGGCAGGCCGGTGGGCTTGCCGGTGCGCAGGTCGAACCGCGAGCCGTGCAGCCAGCACTCGATCGTGCAGTCCTCGACCTCGCCCTCGGCCAGCGACACCTCGGCGTGCGAGCAGGTGTCGTCGATCGCGTGCACCTGCCCCTGCTCGTCGCGGACGACGGCGACCGGGAGGCCGTCGAGGTCGACCCGGACGGCGCCCACGGCCGGCAGGTCGCTCAGCAGCACGGCGGGCTCGAGGCTCACGTGCCCACCATCGTCATCGCCAGCTCGTCCTCGATGGCGAGCATCAGCTGCTCCTGCACGTCGGGCACGCCGATCTGCTGCACGAGGTCGTTGAAGAAGCCGCGCACGACGAGGCGCCGCGCGGCCTGCTCGGTGATGCCGCGGGCCTGCAGGTAGAACAGCTGCTCGTCGTCGAACCGGCCGGTGGCGCTGGCGTGGCCGGCGCCCTCGATGAGACCGGTCTCGATCTCCAGGTTCGGCACGGAGTCGGCGCGGGCGCCCTCGGTGAGCAGCAGGTTGCGGTTCAGCTCGTAGGTGCTGGTGCCCTCGGCCGCGGCCCGGATCAGCACGTCGCCGACCCACACCGTGTGCGCCGTGTCGCCCTGCAGCGCGCCCTTGTAGGTCACCTGGCTGGTGCACCGCGGCGTGTTGTGGTCGACGAACGAGCGGTGCTCGAGGTGCTGCCCGGCGTCGGCGAAGTAGACGCCGAGCGCGGTCGCCTCGGCGCCGGGCCCGCCGTAGCTGATGTTCGTGTTCAGCCGCACGACGCTGCCGCCGAGCGTCACGACGACGTGCTTGAAGCGGGCGTCGCGGCCCACCACGGCGTCGTGCTGCGCGAGGTGGATGGCGTCGTCGTCCCAGCGCTGCAGGCTGACCACGGTGAGGTCGGCGCCGTCGGCCACGAGCACCGACAGCAGCTCGGTGTAGTCGCTGCGGCCGGTGTGGTCGAGCACCACGGTCGCCTTGCTGAACCGGCCGGCGGTGACGACCACGTGGCCCTGCACCCGCTGGCGCTCGGCCCCGTGCAGCGTCAGCCGCACCGGCTCGGTGAGCTCGGCCTCGGCGTCCACGCTCAGCCGGACGGCGCCGTGCTCGGGCCGGGCGGCCAGGGCGGCCGCGCGGTCGGCGGGCTCGGGAGCCCCCAGCGCACGCGCCTCGTCGGCGCTGATCTCGGTGAGGGACGACCCCGTGGGCAGCGACGTCGTGGCCTGCATGCGGCCCTCGGCGACGACGTCCTCGAGCAGGCCGTGCAGCAGGTCGATCGGCGTGAACCGCCACTCCTCCTCGCGACCGGTCGGCGCGGGGAAGGCCGCGACGTCCCAGGAGGTCGGCCGCTCGGCGCGCGACTGCAGCGGCACGTCGGCCCCCGCACCGTGCGCGTGCTCGACGAGCCCGTGCTGGCCGGCCGGGTCGTGCTCGCCCGGCGCGGCACCGTAGCCCGGGCCCGGCGAGGCCGAGCTGTCGAGCACGACCGGCGACGGCGCCTGGGCGGCGAGGTCGACGGCGTGCTCCTGCACGGTGTCGTCGTGCGGGTCGGTCGTGGTCGACGTCGTGGTGTCGGTCATCCGACCGCGCCCTCCATCTGCAGCTCGATCAGGCGGTTCAGCTCGAGGGCGTACTCCATCGGCAGCTCGCGCGCGATGGGCTCGACGAACCCGCGCACGATCATCGCCATCGCCTCGTCCTCGGCCATGCCGCGGGACATCAGGTAGAACAGCTGGTCCTCGCTCACCTTCGAGACCGTGGCCTCGTGCCCCATCGACACGTCGTCCTCGCGGACGTCGACGTACGGGTAGGTGTCGGACCGGCTGATGGTGTCGACCAGCAGCGCGTCGCAGCGCACCGTCGAGGCGGAGTGGTGGGCACCCTCGAGCACCTGCACCAGGCCGCGGTACGACGTCCGGCCGCCGCCGCGGGCCACCGACTTGCTGATGATGGACGACGACGTGTGCGGCGCGGCGTGCACCATCTTGGCGCCGGCGTCCTGGTGCTGGCCCTCGCCCGCGAAGGCGATCGACAGCGTCTCGCCCTTGGCGTGCTCGCCGAGCAGGAAAATCGCCGGGTACTTCATGGTGACCTTCGAGCCGATGTTGCCGTCGACCCACTCCATCGTCGCGCCCTCGGCGGCGGTCGCCCGCTTGGTGACGAGGTTGTAGACGTTGTTCGACCAGTTCTGGATGGTCGTGTACCGCACGCGGGCGTTCTTCTTGACCACGATCTCGACGACCGCGCTGTGCAGCGAGTCGCTCTTGTAGATCGGGGCGGTGCAGCCCTCGACGTAGTGGATGTACGAGCCCTCGTCGGCGATGATCAGCGTCCGCTCGAACTGGCCCATGTTCTCGGTGTTGATCCGGAAGTAGGCCTGCAGCGGGATGTCGACGTGCACGCCCGGCGGCACGTAGATGAACGAGCCACCCGACCAGGTCGCGGTGTTCAGCGCCGCGAACTTGTTGTCGCCCGGGGGGATCACCGAGCCGAAGTACTCGCGGAACAGGTCCTCGTGCTCGCGCAGGCCGGTGTCGGTGTCGACGAAGATGACGCCCTTCTCCTCCAGGTCCTCGCGGATCTGGTGGTAGACGACCTCCGACTCGTACTGCGCCGCGACGCCGCTGACCAGGCGCTGCTTCTCGGCCTCGGGGATGCCGAGCCGGTCGTAGGTGTTCTTGATGTCCTCGGGCAGCTCGTCCCAGCTCTTGGCCTGCTGCTCCGTCGACTTCACGTAGTACTTGATGTTGTCGAAGTCGATGCCGGTGAGGTCGCTGCCCCAGCTCGGCATGGGCTTCTTGCCGAACAGCCGCAGGGCCTTCAGGCGGGTGCGCAGCATCCACTCCGGCTCGTTCTTGCGCGCCGAGATGTCGCGCACGACCTCCTCCGACAGGCCGCGGCGCGCGTTCGTGCCGGCGGCGTCGGCGTCCGACCAGCCGAACTGGTAGCGGCCGAGCTCGGCGATCTCGCGCTGCGTGGCCTCGGGCACCGAGCTGGTGCTCGGCTGGCCCGTGGTCGGGGTCTGGGTCATCGGGAGGTCCCTCCGTCAGTGGGCGGCACGTGCTGGGTCTGCTGGTTCTGTGGGACGTGCGTGGTGCAGACGTGCGCGCCGCCGGCCAGCGTGGCCAGGCGCTGCACGTGCACGCCGAGCAGCCGCGAGAACACCTCGGTCTCGGCGTCGCACAGCTGCGGGAAGCGCTCGGCGACGTGCTGCACCGGGCAGTGACCCTGGCACAGCTGCACCGACTGCGCCCCTGCGGGGGCGGACGGCGCGCCGACCGGGCGGCTGGACGCGGCGTACCCGTCGCGGGCGAGCGCGTCGGCGAGCGCCGCCGTGCGGGCCGGGACGTCCGGCCCGGCCTCGTCGACGACGGGCGCGTACCGCTGCTCGAGCTCGGCGACCCGGCGCGCGGCGAACTGCTCGACGGCGGCCGGCCCGAGCTGCTCGGCGAGGAACGCCATGGCGGACGCGGCGAGGTCGTCGTAGGCGGTGGTCATGGTGGCGTGGCCGGCGTCGGTGATGACGTAGACGCGGGCCGGGCGTCCGCGGCCGCGGGTGCCGCCGCGGCGCGGCTCGCGCGCCTGCACCTGACCGGAGCCCTCGAGCGCGTCGAGGTGGCGGCGGACGGCGGCGGGCGTGACCCCGAGCCGGCACGCGACGTCGGCGGCGGTCAGCGGGCCGTGCTCGAGGACGGTGCGCGCGACGCGGTCGCGGGTGCGCTGCTCGCGCTCGCCCGCCCCGGTCAGCGGCGCTGCCGTCGTCTCGATATCCACCACATCATTGTGCGCTAATTCGTCGGTCAGGTCGAACCCGCACCGCGCCGACCTGAGCGTGCCCTGCGTCACACCTGCCTGGTGCCGAGGTGCGGGTACCGGTTCACCCGGCCGGGCGTGCGTGAACCGGTACCCGCGACTCGGCGTCTGGTGTGCCGGTGCCGCGACCTAGACTCGCCGCGTGCCGCACCCCGCCGACGACGCCGTGGTGGTGCGCGGGCTGGTGCGCACCTACGGCAGCACCCGGGCGGTCGACGGCCTCGACCTCGACGCCCGCGCGGGCGAGGTGACCGCGGTGCTCGGGCCGAACGGCGCCGGCAAGACGACGACCGTCGAGTGCCTCGAGGGGCTGCGCCGACCGACGTCCGGCACGGTGCGGGTGCTCGGCCGCGACCCGTGGCGGGCGGACGCCGGCCACCGGGCCGCCGTCGGCGTGATGCTGCAGGACGGCGGGCTGCCGAACGGCGCCCGGGCGCTGCCGCTGCTGCAGCACGTCGCCAGGTTCTTCGCCCACCCCCTCGACGTCGGCGAGCTGGCCGGGCGGCTCGGCCTCGACGCGTTCGCCGGCACCTCGGTGCGGCGGCTCAGCGGCGGGCAGCGGCAGCGGCTGGCGCTGGCGCTGGCCGTGGTCGGCCGCCCCCGCGTGCTGTTCCTCGACGAGCCGAGCGCCGGGCTCGACCCGCAGGCCCGGCTGTCGGTGTGGGCGCTCGTCGAGTCGGTGCGCGACGACGGCGTGGCCGTGCTGCTCACCACGCACCTGATGGACGAGGCGGAGCGGCTGGCCGACCAGGTCGTCGTCGTCGACGCCGGGCGGGTCGTGGCCAGCGGCTCCCCCGCCGACCTCACCGGCTCCGGCCCGGCCGAGACCGTGCGGTTCCGTGCCACGCCGCGGCTCGACCTGACGGGGCTGCGCGACGCCCTGCCGCCCGACGTCGAGGTCGGCGAGCCCGCCCCCGGTGAGTACGTCGTGCACGGCGCCGTCGACCCGCGGGTGCTGTCGACCCTGACCGCCTGGTGCGCGGCGCGGCAGGTGATGCCCGAGGGTCTCACCGTCGGACGGCGCAGCCTCGAGGACGTCTTCCTCGACCTCACCGGACGGGCCCTGCGATGACCGCGCCTGCGACGACCCCGACCGCACCGGCCCCCGCGGCACCCGCCACCCGCGTGCTGGCGCAGGCCCGCTTCGAGGCGGGTGTGCTGCTGCGCAACGGCGAGCAGCTGCTGGTCGCCGTCGTGCTCCCGGCGGTGGTGCTGCTCGGCCTGACGCTCGGCTCGGTGCCCGACCTCGGGGCCGCCGGCCGCGCCGCCCGCGTCGCGGTCGTGGCGCCCGGCGTCCTCGCGCTGGCGGTGGTGTCGACCGCGTTCACCGGGCAGGCCATCCAGACCGGCTTCGACCGGCGGTACGGCGTGCTGCGGCTGCTCGGCACCACGCCGCTCGGTCGCGGCGGACTGCTGGCCGGCAAGGCGGTGGGGCTGCTCGCCGTCGAGCTCGTGCAGGTCGTCGTGCTGTCGGCGATCGCCGTCGGCCTGGGCTGGCGCCCCGCGGCGTCCGGCCTGCTGCCGGGGTTGCTCGTGCTGCTGCTCGGCAGCGCCACCTTCGTCTCCCTGGCCCTGCTGCTGGCCGGCACCCTCCGGTCGGAGGCCGTGCTGGCCCTGGCGAACCTGATCTGGCTGGTGCTGGTCGGCGGCGGTGCGCTCGTCGTCCCGGTGTCGTCGATGCCCGCGGGCCTGTCGCACGTCGCGTCGGTGCTGCCCTCGGGCGCCCTCGGCGAGGCGGCCCGGGCGGCCTTCGCCGACGGCCGCCTCGCCCTCGGGCCGGTGCTCGTGCTGCTCGCCTGGGGCGTCGCCGGCGCGCTCGCCGCCGTCCGCTGGTTCCGCTGGGACTGAACGCGCACACCGCCCCGGTCGCGGTGCGATGCTGCCCGCATGGACGTCCCCGAGCGCCTGCTCGCACACGCCTCGGTGGCCCTGGAGGACGCCGCGGCCATGCTCTCGCTGGGCGGTCGCGGCGGGTCGTTCCCGCCGACCGTGCTGACGGACTCGGGCCACGGCGTGGAGCGGGCACGGTTCGTCGGCGACGACAACCGCATCGGGCTCGAGCAGGCCCGGCGGCACGTGCGCGAGACGGTGCGCTCGGGCGTCGTGGCCATCAGCTGGGACGGCCTGCTGCACCTGGACGGCGGGAAGGTCGACGCGATCATGGTCGAGGTCAGCGACGACGGTGGCGGGCCGGGCGTGCTGGTCGCCCGGTGCTACCGACCGGCCGGGCGCCTGCGCGGCCTGCGACTGGACGACGACGCCGCGGTGCTCGAGGACGACCGGCCGCCCATGTTCTGACCCGGTGCGGGTCGGGCGCGCCGGGGCCGTCGGACCCGCCACGTAGGCTGGACGACGTGACCGCACCGACCGCCCGGCGTCCGCTGCCGCCGTCGACCGCGAGCGGGCCGCCGCGCCCGATCCGCCCCTCGTGGGCCACCGCCGTGCTGGTCGCGAACCTCGTCGCGCAGGTGGCGATCGTGGTGACCGGCGGACTCGTGCGGCTCACCGGGTCGGGGCTCGGCTGCCCGACCTGGCCGCAGTGCGTGCCTGGCTCGTACACGCCGGTCGTGCAGCAGCCGCAGGGGATCCACAAATACATCGAGTTCGGCAACCGCACCCTCACCGGTGCCATCGGCCTGATCGCCCTGGCCGCGCTGGTCGCGGTCGTCGTGCTGGTGCGCCGCGACCGGCGCCCCCGCCGGCTCGTCGTGCTCGGTGCGGTGCCGCTCCTCGGCGTGGTCGTGCAGGCGGTGCTCGGCGGCATCACCGTGCTGACCCACCTGAACCCGTTCACCGTGGCAGCGCACTTCCTGGTGTCGTCGGCGATGGTCGCGGCCTCGGTGGTGCTGCTGCACCGCGTCGGCGAGGGCGACGCCGCACCGAGCGCCGTCGTGCACCGCGACGTCCGCCGGCTGGTGGGTGCCCTGGCCGCGCTGACCGCGGTGGTCGTCGTGCTCGGCACCGTGGTCACCGGTTCCGGCCCGCACTCCGGCGACGCCGACCAGCCGGCCCGGTTCGGCCTCGACCCGCGCTCGGTGAGCTGGCTGCACTCCGACGCCGTGCTGCTCTGGTTCGGCGTCGTGGTCGCCCTGCTCGTCGCGCTGCGGCTCACCGACGCACCGCGCGCCGTCCGCCGCGAGGCCCTGATCGTGCTCGGCACCGGCCTGCTGCAGGGCGTGATCGGCTACGTGCAGTACCTCACCGGGCTGCCGGTCGTCGCCGTCGCGCTGCACATGCTCGGCGCCTGCCTGCTGGTCGTCGCCGTGACGCGGCTGGCGCTCGCCACCCGCGTGCGCGCCGTCCGGGTGCTGCCGGTCGCTACGCGACCGTGACGTTCTTGCTGTCGAGGCCCGTCGTGCCGTCGGGGCGGATCTTGGCGCGCTGCTCCACCTGCTCGCGGCCCTCGCCGTCGATCACCCGGCACTCGATCGTGTGGTTGCCGGGCTCGGCGTCCCACTCGTAGACCCACTGCACCCAGGTGTCCTCGTTGGGTGCGCCGGCCAGCCGGGCCCGCACCCACTCCCCCTTGTCGACGCGCACCTCGACCTTCGAGACGCCACGGGTCTGCGCCCAGGCGACGCCCGCCACGGCGTTCTTGCCCGCCTTCAGCTGCGCGAACGAGGTGGGCACGTCGATGCGCGACGAGATCTTGATCGGCGCCTTCGCCGCGTACCCGCGCGGCGTCCAGTAGGCCTCGTCGCGGTCGAAGCGGGTCACCTTCATCTTCCGGATCCACTTGGTGGCCGACACGTAGCCGTACAGGCCGGGCACCACCATGCGCACCGGGAAGCCGTGCTGCACCGGCAGCGGCTGCCCGTTCATCGCGACGGCGAGGATCGCGTCGGTGCCCTGGGTGAGGTTCTGCAGCGGGGTCGAGATCGTCATGCCGTCCTCCGACGTCGACAGCACCATGTCGGCGTCGCCCGCGACCTGCAGGTCCTTCAGCAGCTCCGAGACCGGGTAGCCCAGCCAGACGGCGTTGCCGGCCAGCTTGCCGCCCACCTCGTTCGACACGCAGGTCAGCGTGATGGCGCGCTCGACGAGCGGCTTGGCGAGCAGCTCGTCGTAGGTGATCGTCAGCGGCTTGCCGACCATGCCGGTGATCTCCAGCGTCCACTCGTCGGTGCTGATCTGCGGCAGGCTCAGTGCGGTGTCGACCCGGTAGAACTTCGCCGGGTCGGTGCGCCAGGGGGTGATCCCCTTCACCGGCAGGTCGACGTCGGCGGGGATCTGCACCCGCTCGACCGCCGCCGGCAGCGCGACGTCCTCGCGAGACTGCTCGACGCCACCGGCCAGCGCGGTGATCGCTCGCGAGCCGCCGCCCGCGACGACGGCGACCGCGCCGGCGGCACCGGCCCCGCGCAGGAACGTGCGACGCGACCAGGCGGTGTCCTGGCCCTGCACCGGCCGGGTGAGCAGCGCCCGCAGCGCCAGCACGCCGAGCACGGTGCCGACCAGGGTGGGCAGCACGTCGAGCGGGCCGGCCCCCGGCCGGGTGGCCACCGCGACCACGGCCACCAGGCCGAGCAGCACGACGACGCCCAGCCCGACGACCAGCCGGCGGGCAGCCAGCACACCGGCCACCACGGCCAGCACCACGAGCACGAGGCCGATCGAGCCGAGCAGCACCTGCTTGTCGTGCTCGCCGAACGTGCGGATCGCGAAGTCCTTCAGCGCGCCGGGCGTGCGGTCGACGAACGCCCCGCCCACCGCGATGACGGGGCTCGCTTGCCCGCCCAGGCCGAAGAGCGACAGCAGCGCGGCGAGCAGCTCGGCGACGCCGACGGTGACCCCGCCGGCGACGAGGCCGGCCAGCGCGGACTGCGCCAGCGGCGCGCGGCCGGCGGGGGCGGACGAGGTGGTGGTGGTGGTGGGCACGGACGGTGGTTCGGGGCGGACCCGGCCACGGGATTGGTCCGCTGCGTCACGCCCGGTCACACTGCGAGAGGCAATCCGCCGGGCACCCGGCGTCGAAGGACGGGAGCAGGGGCAGATGCAACGAAGGGGACTCCGGATGACCGCGCAGGGACGACGGCTCGCAGCCGTGCCGTCGGACGACGGGTCGCCGGCTCCCGACACCAGCGAGGAGCTGCTGCGCCGCGTCGCGCTCGGTGACGAGGACGCCTTCGAGCAGGTCTACCGCCGGCACGCGGGTCAGGTGCTCGGCGTGATCCGCCGCGTGCTGCGCGACCCCGCCCAGTCGGAGGAGGTGGCGCAGGAGGTGCTCGTCGAGGCCTGGCGCACCGCCACCCGTTTCGACCCCGACCGCGGCGGCGCCACCACGTGGCTGCTCACCATGGCGCACGCCCGAGCCGTCGACCGGGTGCGCTCGGCGCAGGCGTCGACCGACCGCGAGGACCGCGTCGGACGCCGCGACCAGGTGCGCGAGTACGACGAGGTCGCCGAGGCCGTGGAGACGAACCTCGAGCACGAGGCGGTGCGGCGCTGCCTCGGCGGGCTCACCGACCTGCAGCGCGAGTCCGTGCAGCTGGCGTACTACGGGGGCTACACCTACAGGGAGGTGTCCGAGCTGCTGGACACCCCGCTGGGGACCATCAAGACGAGACTGCGCGACGGGTTGATCCGGCTGCGCGACTGCCTGGGGGTGGCGGCGTGACGACCGACCTGCACACGCTGAGCGGGGCGTACGCGCTCGACGCGCTGGACGCCGACGAGCGAGCCGAGTTCGAACGGCACCTGACCGAGTGCGACGAGTGCGCCGCGGAGGTCGTCGGCCTGATCGCCACCGGTGCCCGGCTGGGCACGGCGGCCGAGGTCGTGCCGCCCGCGTCGCTGCACGCCGCCGTGATGGCCGAGGTGGGCCGCACCCGGCAGCTCACCCCGCTGCGCCCGCCCGCCGCGACGGCGCCGGACGACGGCGTCGTGGTGCAGCTGCTGCGCCGGGCGCGCAGCCGCTCGCGGCTGTCGATGGCCGTGGCCGCCGCGCTGGTCGTGGTGGCCGGCACCCTGGGTGCCGTCGTCGGTGTCGAGCAGCACCGGGTCGGCCAGCTGCAGCAGACCGTCGACGCGGTGGCGGCCGTCACCGGCGCCTCTGACGCCCGCACGCTCAGCGCGGCCGGCGGCGGCGGGCGCATGACGGTGATCTCCTCGGCCGCTCAGGGGCGCGCGGTCGTGATGCCGAGCGGGCTGCAGGCCGGTGACGGCCGGTCGATGCAGCTGTGGGTCATCCACGCGGGCACCTTCCGGTCCGTCGGGCTGGTCGACGGCGACCAGCCGCTGCTGGCCGAGGACGTGCCGGCCGGCGCCGCCCTGGGCATGACCGACGAGCCCGAGGGCGGGTCGAAGCAGCCGACGTCCGCACCCGTGCTGAGCGTCGACCTGACCTGACCCCGGCAGCGGCCACGGACGGACGGCCGGCGGCGACCCTCGGGGGGTCGCCGCCGGCCGTCGCCGTGCTCTGGGTGCTGCGGTTCAGCGGTGCAGGAGCGGCCCGCCCACGAAGGGGTCGACCGCCACCGCCACGAACAGCAGCGAGACGTACGTGATGGAGAAGTGGAACAGCCGCATGGGGTTGAGCGCCTTGCCGACGACCCCCGCCCGCGCCCGGGCGAGCAGCCGGTGCGCCTCGAGCAGGAACATCGCACCCAGCACGAGGGACGACGCCGCGTAGACCACGCCCGTCGGGGCGACCGGCACCAGGGCGAGGGAGGCCAGCACCATCGCCCACGAGTAGGCGACGACCCGGCGGGCCACCACGACGTCGTCCGCCACGACCGGCAGCATCGGCACGCCGGCGGCGGCGTAGTCGTCCTCGAAGCGCATCGACAGCGGCCAGTAGTGCGGCGGGGTCCACAGGAAGATCACCATGAAGAGCACGACGGGCGCCCAGTCGATGCGCCCGGTGGCCGCCGCCCAGCCGATGAGCACCTGCATGCAGCCGGCGGCACCGCCCCAGACGATGTTCTGCGGCGTGCGGCGCTTCAGCACCATCGTGTAGACGAGCACGTAGAACGCGATGGCAGCCAGCGCGAGCACCGCCGACAGCCGGTTGACCAGCACGGCGAACCAGGTGACCGCGACGACGCCGAGCACCAGCCCGAAGACCAGGGCCTCGCGCGGGCGCAGCGCGCCGGTCGCGAGGGGCCGGTTGCGGGTGCGGTGCATGACCTGGTCGATGTCGCGGTCGATGTAGCAGTTGAGCGTGTTCGCGCTGCCGGCCGCCAGGACGCCGCCCACGAGGGTCAGCACCACCAGCAGCGGGTCGGGCAGCCCGCGGGCCGCCAGGAACATCGTCGGCACCGTCGTCACGAGCAGCGTCTCGATGATGCGCGGCTTGGTGAGCGCCACGTACGCGAGCACGGTGGCGCCCACGGGACGACGCGTCGAGGCAGGCGTGGTCCGCGCGGTCGGGTGGGTGACGGTCACAGGTTCCTCAGCTGGCCGGGGAAGGCGCCGAGGCCGGCGCGCCGTTCCGCCCGATCCTACCGCCGCCCTCACCGGTCCCCGGTGCCAGGCACCAGCAGGTGCGCCGTCGGTGGGCAGGACTAGGCTCGTCGCGAACGGGCAGCGCCGCCTCAGGACCACTCGAGCTCGTGCTCGAGCCGACACACCACCCGCCGGGCCGTCGCACCAACGAGGCGAGCCGGCACCCAGCTGGAGAGGAACCTCTGTGAGCGAGTCCACGACGTCCACCCGAGCGAGCGAGCTCGCCCTGCCGAAGGCCGACGCCGTCGGCTGGGGCGACCTCGACGTGCGCACCGTCGACACCGTGCGGCTGCTCGCCGCCGACGCGGTGCAGAAGGTCGGCAACGGCCACCCCGGCACGGCGATGAGCCTCGCGCCGGTCGCGTACCTGCTCTTCCACGACGTCATGCGGCACGACCCCAGCGACGACCAGTGGCTGGGCCGTGACCGGTTCGTGCTGTCGTGCGGCCACTCGAGCCTCACCCTCTACATCCAGCTGTTCCTCTCCGGCTACGGCCTCGAGCTGTCCGACCTGCAGGCGCTGCGCACCTGGGGCTCCGCGACGCCGGGCCACCCGGAGCACAAGCACACCAAGGGCGTCGAGATCACGACCGGCCCGCTCGGTCAGGGCCTGGCCAGCGCGGTCGGCATGGCGATGGCCGCCCGCCGCGAGCGCGGCCTGCTCGACCCAGACGCCGCGCCCGGCGAGAGCCCGTTCGACCACCACGTCTACGTGCTGGCGTCCGACGGCGACCTCATGGAGGGCGTCACCGCCGAGGCCAGCTCGCTCGCCGGCCACCAGAAGCTCGGCAACCTCGTGGTGATCTACGACGAGAACCACATCTCGATCGAGGACGACACCGACGTCTCGTTCAGCGAGGACGTCGCCAAGCGGTACGAGTCGTACGGCTGGCACGTCCAGAGCATCGACTGGACGGCCGGCGGCACCTACGTCGAGGACGTCGACGCGCTGCACGCCGCGATCGAGGCGGCGAAGGCCGAGACCAGCCGGCCCTCGTTCATCGCGCTGCGGACGATCATCGGCTACCCGGCGCCCACCAAGCAGAACACCGGCAAGGCGCACGGCTCGGCCCTCGGCGACGAGGAGATCGCGAAGACCAAGCAGCTGCTCGGCTTCGACCCCGAGCAGACCTTCGAGGTCTCCGACGAGGTCCTCGCCCACGCCCGCTCGGTGCGCGACCGCGGCCGCGAGCGGCACGAGCAGTGGGAGTCCGACTTCCAGGCCTGGCGCAGCGCGAACCCCGAGCGGGCCACCCTGCTCGAGCGGCTGAGCGGCCCGACCCTGCCCGACGGCTTCGAGGCCGCGTTCCCGCAGTTCGACGCCGACCCCAAGGGCGTCGCCAGCCGCGCGGCGTCCGGCAAGGTGCTCGACGCGCTCGCGCCGATCATGCCCGAGCTGTGGGGCGGCTCGGCCGACCTGGCCGAGAGCAACAACACCACCATGAAGGGCGAGCCGTCCTTCCTGCCGTCCGAGTGGCAGACCAAGGAGTGGGAGGGCGGGCCCTACGGCCGCACCCTGCACTTCGGCATCCGCGAGCACGCCATGGGCGCGATCATGAACGGCATCGCGCTGCAGTCGCTGACCCGCCCGTACGGCGGCACCTTCCTCACCTTCAGCGACTACATGCGCGGCGCGGTCCGGCTCGCGGCCCTCATGCGGCTCGGCGTCACCTACGTGTGGACGCACGACTCGATCGGCCTCGGCGAGGACGGCCCGACCCACCAGCCGGTCGAGCACCTCGCCGCGCTGCGCGCCATCCCGGGCCTCGACGTCGTCCGCCCGGGCGACGCGAACGAGACCGCCTGGGCGTGGAAGACCATCCTCGAGCACCACGACCGCCCGGCCGGCCTCATCCTGTCGCGCCAGGCGCTGCCGACCCTCGACCGCGGTGAGTTCGCCGCGGCGTCCGGCGTCGCCAAGGGCGGCTACGTGCTGGCCGAGGCCGACGGCGGCACCCCGCAGGTGATCCTGGTCGCCACCGGCTCCGAGCTGTCGCTGGCCGTCACGGCCCGCGAGCAGCTGCAGGCCGACGGCGTGCCGACCCGCGTGGTCTCGATGCCGTGCCGCGAGTGGTTCTCCGAGCAGCCGCAGAGCTACCGCGACGAGGTGCTCCCCCCGACCGTGCGAGCCCGGGTGAGCGTCGAGGCGGCCATCGGCCAGGGCTGGCGCGACGTGGTCGGCGACGCCGGCCGCATCGTGTCGATCGAGCACTACGGCGCCAGCGCCGACGCCGCGACGCTGTTCCGCGAGTTCGGGTTCACCCCCGAGCGGGTGGCCGACGAGGCCCGCGCCAGCATCGCGGCCGTCGCGGGCGGCGACGTCCGCCCCGGCGGTGACGTCACGCAGTCCGCGCCGTCCGACGGCAGCATCGGGGCCTGAGCGCGTCGGCGCGGCGCCCGGCACCGGGCGCCGCGCCGCTCGCCGCACCGGCTCGGTCCCCTCCGAGCCACCACGAGCCACCACGAGCCACCACGAGCCACCACGAACAGCGGGCCCGGTCAGCGGGCCCTCGACCCGAAGGAGCACCACATGACCGACGCACTGGGCCAGCTCTCCACCGAAGGCGTGTCCATCTGGCTCGACGACCTCAGCCGCGAGCTGCTCGAGGGCAGCGGCCTGCGCGAGTACGTCGACGGCAAGCACGTCGTCGGCATCACCTCCAACCCGACGATCTTCGCCAGCGCCC
Source organism: Angustibacter aerolatus (assembly GCF_054776675.1). Classification (NCBI taxonomy): domain Bacteria; kingdom Bacillati; phylum Actinomycetota; class Actinomycetes; order Kineosporiales; family Kineosporiaceae; genus Angustibacter; species Angustibacter aerolatus. The sequence continues at coordinate 57,799 of NZ_BAAHBM010000006.1, read as the reverse complement.
TGTCCAACGGTGAGCGCTACAACCAGCAGGTCGCCGAGCTCGCGGGCCGCGGGGTCGACCTGGAGCGCGCCGTCTTCGAGATCACCACCACCGACGTCCGGTCCGCCTGCGACGCGCTGCGCCCGATCTACGACGCGACCGACGGTCTCGACGGCCGGGTGTCGCTGGAGGTCGACCCGCGGCTGGCGAAGGACACGGACAAGACGGTCGAGACCGCGAAGCTGCTGCACGCCGAGGTCGACCGGCCCAACGTCATGATCAAGATCCCGGCGACCGTCGAGGGGCTGCCGGCCATCACGCAGGTCACGGCCGAGGGCATCAGCGTCAACGTGACCCTGATCTTCAGCCTGGACCGCTACCGGGGTGTCATGAACGCGTACCTCACCGGCCTGGAGCAGGCCCGCGAGGCCGGCAAGGACCTGTCGCAGATCCGCAGCGTCGCCTCCTTCTTCATCAGCCGCGTCGACTCCGAGGTCGACGGCCGGCTGGACGCGATGGGCACCGACGAGGCCAAGGCGCTGCGCGGCAAGGCGGCGCTGGCGAACGCCCGCCTGGCCTACCAGGCGTACGAGGAGGTCTTCTCGACCCCCCGCTGGCAGGTGCTCGCCGACGACGGCGCGCACACCCAGCGCCCGCTGTGGGCCTCGACCGGCGTCAAGGACCCGGCCTACCCCGACACCATGTACGTCACCGAGCTGGTCGCGCCGAACACCGTGAACACGATGCCCGGCAAGACGATCGACGCCGTCGGCGACCACGGCGAGGTGCACGGCGACACGATCCACGGCACCTACGACGAGGCGCGCGCGCAGCTCGACGCCCTCGAGCGCCTCGGCGTCTCCTACGCCGAGGTCACGGACCAGCTCGAGCGCGAGGCCGTCGAGAAGTTCGAGAAGAGCTGGGGCGAGCTGCTCGAGACCGTGCAGGGCGAGCTGCAGAAGGCCGCCAAGTGAGCGCCGCCGACGCCGGGCGCCCCGGCTCCGGCTGGTTGCTGGCCTGGGCCGGTGACGACGGTGCGGCGCAGCTGGAGGTGACGGCCAGCGGTGACGCCGCCGTCGCCGTGCGCACGCACGTGCCGCAGCTGGTCGCCGACCAGGTCGCGTCCAAGCTGTTCGCCCAGGACGCCACGCTCTGGGGCCCGGACGCCGAGTCCGAGTCGGCGATCCGGCTGTCCTGGACCGGGCTGGCCCGCTCGTCCCGGCCGCTCGTGGGCGAGATCGCCGCGATCCGCGAGGAGCTGCAGGCGGCCGGAGTCGACCACGTGGTGCTGGCCGGCATGGGCGGCTCGTCGCTGGCTCCCGAGGTCATCTGCGCCACGGCCGGCGTGCCGCTGACCGTGCTCGACAGCAGCGACCCCGACCAGGTGTCGGCCGCCGTCGCCGAGCACCTCGAGCGCACGGTGCTCGTGGTGTCGAGCAAGTCCGGCGGCACCGTCGAGACCGACAGCCAGCGCCGCGCCTACGAGGACGCCTTCGCGAAGGCGGGCATCGAGGCCACCGGTCGCATCGTCGTGGTCACCGACCCGGGCTCCCCGCTCGAGCAGAGTGCCCGCGAGGCCGGCTACCGCGTCGTGCTCGCCGACCCGAACGTGGGCGGCCGCTACTCGGCGCTGACGGCCTTCGGCCTGGTGCCGAGCGGCCTGGCCGGCGTCGACGTCGGCGCGCTGCTCGACGAGGCCGAGTCGGTCACCGACCTGCTCGCCGACGACGGCGAGGGCAACCCCGGCCTGGTGCTCGGGGCCGCGCTCGGCGGCACGTCGCCGCTGCGCGACAAGATCGTGCTCGCCGCCGACGGCACCCCGCTCGCCGGGTTCGGCGACTGGACCGAGCAGCTCATCGCCGAGAGCACCGGCAAGCTGGGCACCGGCGTGCTGCCCGTGGTGGTCGAGGGCCCGCAGGCTCCCGAGCTGCAGCAGCGCGCGGCCGACGTGCTGCCGGTGCGCCTGGTGTCCGGGGCCGACGAGACCGGTGACGAGGCCGACGGCAGCGAGTCGAGCGACCCGCTCACCGAGGTCACCGTCGCCGGCACGCTCGGCGGGCAGCTGCTGCTGTGGGAGGTCGCGACCGCCGTCGCCGGCCGCCTGCTCGGCATCAACCCGTTCGACCAGCCCGACGTCGAGAGCGCCAAGAAGGCGGCCCGCAGCCTGCTCGACGGCACCCCCGACGACACCCCGGCGGCGTTCGTCGACGGCGGCATCGAGGTGCGCGGCACCGAGGGCCTGCTGGACGGCGTGAGCGACCTCGAGGGCGCCGTGGCGGCGCTGCTCGGGCAGCTCGACCCCGAGCACGGCTACCTCGCCGTGATGGCCTACCTCGACCGCCTCGTGCAGGCCGAGCTGGCCGACGTCCGGCCGCGGCTGGCCGAGCGCACCGGGCGCCCGACCACCTTCGGCTGGGGCCCGCGGTTCCTGCACTCCACCGGGCAGTTCCACAAGGGCGGCCCCGCGGTCGGCGTGTACCTGCAGGTCACCGGCGCCCCGGCGTCCGACCTCGAGGTGCCGGGCCGGCCGTACAGCTTCGGCAAGCTCATCTCGGCGCAGGCGGCCGGCGACGCCAACGTGCTCGCCGACCACGGCCGTCCCGTGCTGCGCCTGCACCTGACCGACCGCGCCGAGGGCGTGCGGCGGCTGCTGGAGGCGCTGCGTTGAGCCCTGCCCGGGTGACGAAGGACCGCAACCCCCTGCGGGACCCCCGTGACAAGCGGCTGTCGAGGATCGCCGGGCCCAGCAGCCTGGTGATCTTCGGCGTCACGGGGGACCTCGCCCGCAAGAAGCTGCTGCCCGCCGTGTACGACCTGGCGAACCGCGGCCTGCTGCCGCCGGGCTTCTCGCTGGTCGGCTTCGGCCGGCGCGACTGGACCGACGAGGGCTTCGCGCAGGTCGTGCACGACGCCGTCCGAGCGTCGGCCCGCACGCCGTTCCGCGAGGACGTGTGGCGTCAGCTCGCCGAGGGCGTCCGGTTCGTGCAGGGCGGTTTCGACGACGCCGAGGCGTTCGACCAGCTCGCCGAGACGCTGGCCGCCCTCGACGTCGAGCGCGGCACCGGCGGCAACCACGCCTTCTACCTGTCGATCCCGCCGCGCAACTTCGCGCAGGTCTGCGAGCAGCTCGAGCGGTCCGGCCTCGCCGTCGCCGGCGACGACCGGTGGCGGCGCGTGGTCATCGAGAAGCCGTTCGGCCACGACCTGGCCAGCGCGCGCGAGCTGAACGAGGTCGTCTCGCACGTCTTCCCGGCCGACGCCGTGTTCCGCATCGACCACTACCTGGGCAAGGAGACGGTGCAGAACATCCTGGCGCTGCGCTTCGCGAACCAGATGTTCGAGCCGGTGTGGAACGCCCACTACGTCGACCACGTGCAGATCACCATGGCCGAGGACATCGGCATCGGCGGGCGCGCCGGGTACTACGACGGCATCGGCGCCGCGCGCGACGTCATCCAGAACCACCTGCTGCAGCTGCTGGCGCTCACCGCCATGGAGGAGCCGGTCTCGTTCGACGCGCAGGACCTGCGCGCCGAGAAGGAGAAGGTGCTCTCGGCGGTGCGGCTGCCCGACGACCTCGGCGAGGCGACGGCCCGCGGGCAGTACGCCGCCGGGTGGCAGGGCGGGCAGCCGGTGATCGGCTTCCTCGACGAGGACGGCATCCCCAAGAGCACCGGCACCGAGACCTACGCCGCCGTGAAGCTCGAGATCGACACCCGGCGCTGGGCCGGCGTCCCGTTCTACCTGCGCGCCGGCAAGCGCCTCGGCCGCCGCGTCACCGAGATCGCCGTGGTGTTCAAGCGGGCGCCGCACCTGCCGTTCGAGTCGACGGCCACCGAGGAGCTCGGCCGCAACGCGCTCGTGGTGCGCGTGCAGCCCGACGAGGGCATCACCATGCGGTTCGGGTCGAAGGTGCCCGGCACCGCCATGGAGGTGCGCGACGTCACGATGGACTTCGGGTACGGGCACGCCTTCACCGAGTCGAGCCCCGAGGCCTACGAGCGCCTGATCCTCGACGTCCTGCTGGGCGACCCGCCCCTGTTCCCGCGGCACGAGGAGGTCGAGCTCAGCTGGAAGATCCTCGACCCGATCGAGGCGTTCTGGGCGACGCAGGCCCAACCCGAGCCCTACCCCGCCGGCACCTGGGGCCCGGCCGGTTCCGACGAGATGATGGCCCGCGACGGCCGCGCCTGGAGGCTCCCGTGATCGTCGACCTGCCCGGCACGACGACCGCCGCCGTGGCGCGCGAGCTCGTCGACCTGCGGGACGCCGGCGGGGCCATCGCCCTGGGCCGGGTGCTCACGCTGGTCGTCGTGTCCGACGAAGCCGGCGCCGAGGAGGCCATCGACGCCGCGAACGAGGCGAGCCGCGAGCACCCCTGCCGCGTCATCGCCGTGGTGCAGGGCGACCGCCGCGGCGACGACCGCCTCGACGCGCAGCTGCGGGTCGGTGGCGACGCCGGTGCCAGCGAGGTCATCGTGCTGTGCCTGCACGGGCGGCTCACGAAGCACGGTGCCAGCACCGTCACCCCGCTGCTGCTGCCCGACTCCCCCGTCGTGGCGTGGTGGCCCAGCAACCCGCCCAAGGTGCCCAGCCAGGACCCGATCGGCCGGATGGCGCAGCGGCGCATCACGGACGCCGCGACCGCCCGCAACCCGCGCCGGGCGCTGGCCGACCGCCGCGACGGCTACGCCGCGGGCGACACCGATCTGGCCTGGACCCGCGTCACGAAGTGGCGCGGCCTGCTGGCCGCCGCGCTCGACCAGCCGCCGTACGAGTCGGTCGAGCAGGCGACCGTCACCGGCGCGTCCGACTCCGCCAGCACCGACCTGCTCGCCGCCTGGCTGGGCGACCGGCTCGGCTGCACGCTGGTACGTGGACGCGACGGCGCCGGCAGCGGGCTGCACAGCGTACGGCTGCACCGGTCCGGCGGGTCGATCGACCTGGTGCGGTCCGACGGCAGCGTGGCGGTGCTCGTCGCCCCCGGGCAGCCCGACCGGCGCATCCCGCTCCCCCGCCGGCCGCTCGCCGAGTGCCTCGCCGAGGAGCTGCGCCGACTCGACCCCGACGAGACGTACGAGCGCACCCTGCGCGCCGGGCTCGACCGGCTCGCGGCAGGTCGCCAGGTCACCGCGCGACAGGCCGCCGCCGAGGGCACCGGCGTCCAGCCCGGCGCTGCCGCAGCCGCCACGACGAGGGCCGCCAGGCGCACGACGGCGACCGCCGGGGCCGAGACGGCATCCAGCAGCACACAGGCTCAGGGCACGTCGGCGTCGCGCGGCAGCGCGAGCACCAGGTCCGCTACGAGAACCGAGGCAGCCACCGGCACCAGGGCCACGGGCAACAAGGCCTCGGGCACCAGGGCCACGAACACCGAGGCGGCCACGAGGACCACGGCCGCCACGGGCGCGAAGACCGTCGGCAGGACGACGGCACCTGCTGGTGCAGCTGCCTCGAAGCGGACGCCGCGCCGCCGAGCGAACGGAGCATCGTCATGAGCCCTTCCCCCCGCGTCGTGGTGCACCGCGACAAGCAGCTGCTGGTCGAATCGGCGGCAGCGCGACTCGTCACCCGCCTCGTCGACGCGCAGGCGTCTCGCGGCGTCGCCAGCGTCGTGCTGACGGGTGGCGGGGCCGGTACCGGCCTGCTCGCCGCGCTCGCCGCGAGCCCGGCGCGCGACGCCGTGGACTGGTCGCGCGTCGACGTGTGGTGGGGCGACGAGCGCTTCCTGCCGAGCGGTGACCCGGAGCGCAACGAGACGCAGGCGCGCGAGGCGCTGCTCGACCACGTGCCGGTCGACCCGGCTCGGGTGCACGCCATGGGGGCGAGCGACGGCCCCGATGCCGACGTCGACGCCGCAGCAGCCCGCTACGCCGACGAGCTGGCGGCCGCGGCCCGTGCGTCCGGCACCGCCCGCGACACCGTGCCCGCGTTCGACGTGCTCATGCTCGGTGTCGGACCGGACGCCCACGTGGCGTCGCTGTTCCCCGAGATGGCCGGCGTGCACGAGACCGAGCGCACCGCGGTCGGGGTGCACGGGTCGCCGAAGCCACCGCCGCTGCGCGTCTCCCTGACGCTGCCGGCCATCGCGCACGCCGAGGAGGTCTGGCTCGTGGTCGCCGGCGCCGACAAGGCCCAGGCCGTCGGCCTCGCCCTCAGCGGCGCCGGACCGGTGCAGGCGCCTGCAGGAGCGGTCGCCGGCCGACGGTCCACCCTGTGGCTGCTCGACCGCGACGCCGCAACGCACGTGCCAGCCGCCCTCGTGCGCATCGCCAGCGCCTAGGTCCCCAACGCTCCCTGCCGCTGCGGGGCGTCGCGGGCCGCCAGCTGTCGTCCGCAGCAGCCCCGACCGAGCGTGCTGCTCGCCGTACGAGCAGCGCATGCACCGGCCCACGACACAAGGACCCGGACTGCCGAGTTGCCACTTCCGGGGGTCGCCAGGCTCCAGACGACCCCCGAAAACGGCAACTCGGCTGGTGGGACCACGTCGTGCGCTGGGGCGACGTGCCGGTCCTGACGCGCCGGTGCAGACCTCGGCCGGTCCAGAGCCACGAACTTCCCCAGAGACGCCGACGGCGGCGCCCCGTGCGGGACGCCGCCGTCAGCGGTGGTGCGGGTGGGTCAGCGGATGAGGCCGCGACCGCGGAGCTGCTCGAGGGCCTCGTCGAGGATCGCCTTGCCGTCGGTGTCGGAGCGGCGCTCCTTCACGTAGGCGAGGTGCGTCTTGTAGGGCTCGACCTTCGGCGGTGCCGGGGGGTTCTGCTCGTCCTGGCCGGCGGGGAAGCCGCAGCGCGGGCAGTCCCAGGTGACCGGGGCCGAGCTGCCGGACTCCTCGGCGAAGCTGGGGCGCGTCTCGTGCCCGTTCGCGCACCAGTACGAGACGACGAACCGCGGTGCGGCGTCACCCCGCTCGGCCTCGCCCATGGGGCCTGCGCCCACCCGGCTGCCTCGGATCGCGTTGCCGCCAGCCATCACAGACCACCCTTCGTGCCGTCGTCATGGACCTGCACACCGTGCCCACCGGTCATCGGGTGAACCGCTCGATCAGCCCGAGGCCCACGACCGCCGTGATCCACACGAGCGCGATCGTGATGGTGAACCGGTCGAGGTTGCGCTCGGCGACCGACGAGCCACCGAGGCTGCTCGAGACACCGCCGCCGAACATGTCGGACAGGCCCCCGCCCTTGCCCTTGTGCAGCAGGATGAGCAGGACCTGGAACAGGCTGGCGATGACGAGCACCACCTGCAGGGCGATGCGGACTGCGGTCACGAGGAGTCGCTCCGTGCGGGTCGAGGGCGGATCGAGAACGGTCGGACGGGCCGTGGGGCCGGGCGTGCAGCCACCAGGATAACGCGCCGGTCGGGCGCTCAGGAGCCCGACGCGGCGGGGGCCGCCCCGGCGGTCGCACCGGTGCGGTGCGAGTGGTAGCGGCAGATGCTGGCGAACTCGCCCGCCTGCAGGCTGGCGCCGCCCACCAGCGCGCCGTCGACGTCCGGCTCGGCCATGAGCTCGGCGACGTTCGCGGCCTTCACCGAGCCGCCGTAGAGCACGCGGACGGCGTCGGCGACCCCGCCGCTGAACCGCTCCGCCAGGCGGGTGCGCAACGCGGCGCAGACCTCCTGCGCGTCGTCGGCCGTCGCGGTCTCGCCGGTGCCGATGGCCCAGCGCGGCTCGTAGGCGACGACGAGCGTGGCGGCCTGGTCGTCGGTCACCGACGCCAGGGCCGCGTCGAGCTGCGCCAGCACGTGCTCGACGGCGCCGCCGGCGTGCCGCACCTCGAGCGGCTCGCCGACGCACACGATCGGCGTCAGGCCGTGCCGGAGCGCCGCCTGCACCTTGGACCCGACCACCTCGTCGGACTCGCCGTGGTGCTCGCGCCGCTCGCTGTGCCCGACGACGACGTAGGTGCAGCCGAGCCGGGCGAGCATCAGCCCGCTGACGTCACCGGTGTGCGCGCCCTCGTCGTGGGGCGACAGGTCCTGCGCGCCGTACCGGATGTCGAGCCGGTCGCCGTCGACCAGCGTCTGCACGGTGCGCAGGTCGGTGAACGGCGGCAGCACCACGACCTCGACGGCACCGAAGTCGTGCTTGGCGTCCTTCAGCGTCCAGTCGAGCTTCTGCACCAGGTGGGCGGCCCCCACGTGGTCGAGGTGCATCTTCCAGTTGCCGGCCATCAGGGGCGTGCGCCCGCCGGGGGCGGCCGCCTTCGATCGGGACATCGTCGTCCTCCGCGGTCTGGGACGGGCAGGTCGGGTGCGTCAGTCGAGGACGGTGAGGCCGGGCAGCGTCCTGCCCTCGAGGTACTCCAGGCTCGCGCCGCCGCCGGTCGAGATGTGGCCGAAGCCGGCCTCGTCGAACCCGAGGGTGCGCACCGCCGCGGCCGAGTCGCCGCCGCCGACGACGCTGAACGCGTCGGCGTCGACGAGGGCCTGGGCGACGGCACGGGTGCCGTGGCTGTACGGCTCGAGCTCGAAGACGCCCATCGGGCCGTTCCAGAACACCGTGGCCGCCCCGGCGAGCTTCGCCGCGAACGCCGCGCCGGAGTCGGGCCCGATGTCGAGCCCGAGACGGTCGGCGGGGATCTGGTCGGCCGGCACCACGTCGTGCTCGGCGTCGGCCGCGAACGCCGTGGCCGCGACGACGTCGGTGGGCAGCACGATCTCGACGCCCTGCTGCTGCGCGCGCTCGAGGTAGCCGCGCACGGTGTCGAGCTGGTCGGCCTCGAGCAGGCTCTTGCCGACCTCGTGGCCCTGGGCGGCGAGGAAGGTGAACACCATGCCGCCGCCGACGAGGATCTGGTCGGCCAGCCCGAGCAGGTTGTCGATGACGCCGAGCTTGTCGGACACCTTCGAGCCACCCAGGACGACGGCGTACGGCCGCGCCGGGCTCTGCGTGAGCCGCTGCAGCACCTCGACCTCGGCCAGCACGAGCCCGCCCGCGGCGTGCGGCAGCAGCTTGGCCACGTCGTAGACGCTGGCCTGCTTGCGGTGCACCACGCCGAAGCCGTCGCTGACGTAGGCGTCGGCCAGCGCGGCGAGCTGCGCGGCGAACGCGCCGCGCTCGGCGTCGTCCTTGCTGGTCTCCCCCGCCTCGAAGCGCAGGTTCTCGAGGAGCACGACGTCGCCGTCGGCGAGCGCGGCGACCCGCTGCTGCGCGTCGTCGCCGACGGTGTCGGACGCCACGGCGACCGGTGCGCCGAGCAGCTGCGAGAGCCGCTCGGCGACCGGCGCCAGGGAGTACCGGGCCTCGGGCGCGCCCTTGGGCCGCCCGAGGTGCGCGCAGACGACGACCCGGGCACCCGCCTCGCGCAGGCGCTGGATCGTCGGCACGGACGCGCGGATGCGCCCGTCGTCGGTGATCGTCGTGCCGTCGAGCGGGACGTTCAGGTCGCTGCGGACCAGCACGCGCCGCCCGCGCAGGTCACCCAGGTCGTCGATCGTGCGCACTACAGGCTCGCCCCGACCTTCACCACCAGGTCGACGAGGCGGTTCGAGTAGCCCCACTCGTTGTCGTACCAGCCGACGACCTTGACCTGGTTGCCGGTGGCCTTCGTCAGGCCCGCGTCGAAGATGCAGGACGAGGGGTCGGTGACGATGTCGCTGGAGACGATCGGGTCCTCGGTGTACTTGAGGTAGCCCTTCAGCGGGCCCTCGGCGGCGGCCTTGACGGCGGCGTTCACCTCGGCCGCGGTGACCTCGCGCGACAGGTTGACCGTGAGGTCGGTGGCCGAGCCGGTGGGGATCGGCACCCGCAGCGCGTAGCCGTCGAGCTTGCCCTTGAGCTCGGGCAGCACGAGGCCGATCGCCTTCGCCGCACCGGTGGACGTCGGCACGATGTTCAGCGCGGCAGCCCGGGCGCGACGCAGGTCCTTGTGCGGACCGTCCTGCAGGTTCTGGTCCTGCGTGTACGCGTGGATCGTGGTCATCAGACCGCGCTCGATGGTGAACGCGTCGTGGATGGCTTTCGCCATGGGCGCCAGGCAGTTCGTGGTGCACGAGGCGTTCGAGATGATCGTGTGCTTCGCCGGGTCGTACTGGTCGTCGTTGACGCCCAGCACCACGGTGAGGTCCTCGTTGGTGGCCGGCGCGGAGATGATGACCTTCTTGGCACCGCCGTCGACGTGCGCCTGCGCCTTCTGCGCGTCGGTGAAGAAGCCGGTCGACTCGATGACGACGTCGACGCCGAGGTCGGCCCAGGGCAGCGCCTTCGGGTCGCGCTCGGCGAGGACCTTGATCTCCTTGCCGCCGACGGAGATGCCGCCGTCGGTGACCGCGACGTCCTGCTGCAGGCGGCCCAGGATCGAGTCGTACTTCAGCAGGTGGGCCGTGGTCGTGTTGTCGGTGAGGTCGTTGGCGGCGACCACCTCGAGGTCGGCGCCGGACGCGAGCGCGGCGCGGAGGAAGTTGCGACCGATGCGGCCGAAGCCGTTGATGCCGACGCGAACAGTCACGCTGGAGCCTCCTGGAAGGTGTTCGGGGTGGGCGCTGCGTCGAGCCCGTTGACGTCGTCCCGACCCTATCCCCCGACGACGTGACCCCCGTCACGTGGGTCGCATCGTGGACCGTGTGCTCCGGTGGTCAGGCGTCCAGCATGTCGGGCGTCAGGTTGGCGTCGGTGCCCGGCACACCGTCGTCCTGCGCGCGCTTGTCGGCCATCGCCAGCAGCCGGCGGATCCGGCCGGCCACGGCGTCCTTGGTCATCGGCGGGTCGGCGAGCTGCCCGAGCTCCTCGAGGCTCGCCTGCTTGTGCGCCAGCCGCAGCTCGCCGGCCTCCTTCAGGTGGTCGGGCACGTCGGCGCCCAGGATCTGCAGCGCCCGCTCGACCCGTGAGCCCGCGGCCACGGCGGCGCGCGCCGAGCGGCGCAGGTTGGCGTCGTCGAAGTTGGCCAGCCGGTTGGCGGTGGCCCGCACCTCGCGGCGCATCCGGCGCTCCTCCCAGGCCATGAACGCGTCGTGCGCGCCGAGCCGGGTGAGCATGGCCCCGATGGCGTCGCCGTCGCGGATCACCACCCGGTCGACGCCGCGCACCTCGCGGGCCTTCGCCGCGATGCCGAGCCGACGCGCGGCACCGACCAGCGCGAGGGCCGCCTCGGGACCGGGACAGGTCACCTCGAGGGACGACGAGCGGCCGGGCTCGGTGAGCGAGCCGTGCGCCAGGAACGCGCCGCGCCAGGCCGACTCGGCGTCCTGCAGCGCGCCGCTGACCACCTGCGGCGGCAGGCCGCGCACCGGGCGGCCGCGACCGTCGATCAGCCCCGTCTGGCGGGCGAGGGCCTCGCCGTCCTTCACGACGCGGACGACGTACCGGGTGCCACGACGCAGGCCGCCGGGGGCGAGCACCACCACGTCGCTGGCGTGCCCGTAGACGTCGGCGATGTCGCGCCGCAGCCGTCGGGCGGCCTGCCCGGTGTCGAGCTCGGCCTCGACCACGATGCGCCCGGCGACGATGTGCAGGCCGCCGGCGAAGCGGAGGATCGTCGACACCTCGGCCTTGCGGCAGCTCGTCCTGGTGATCTGGAGCCGGCTCAGCTCGTCCTTGACCATCGCCGTCATCGCCATGGGGGTCATCCTGCCACCGGCGCGCGAGGTGCAGACCCCCCGCCCGGAGATCGTTGTGCCGCACCGCCTCTGGGCCCACGACGCCTCGCGCGGGGGCCGTCTGGTGTGCTAACGGAGCAGGTCGCGGTAGGCCGCGGCGAGCCGGAACGGGTCGTGGGTCGCCGCGGCGAACGACGCCGCGACGGGCAGCACGACGAGCCGGGCGCCCAGGGCGGCGGCCGCCTGCTCGAGCGCCGGCCGGTCGGTGACCACCCCGGGGTCGGCCAGCACGACGTCGAAGCGCAGGTCGGGTGCGTGCCGGGCCAGCACCTCGACGAGCGCGGTGGTGCTGAACCCGCCGGTCTCGTCGTCGCTCGACACCAGGTTGAGGGTGAGCACCCGACGGGCGGTGGTCTCGCACAGCGCGGCGGCGAGGTCGGGCACCAGCAGGTGCGGCATGACCGAGGTGAACCACGACCCGGGGCCGAGCACGACCCAGTCGGCGGCGCGCACCGCCTCGACGGCCTCGGGGCGGGCCGGCGGCTGCTCCGGCAGCAGGTGCACCGACTCGACCCGACCGGGCGTGGTGGCGACGGCGCTCTGGCCGCGCACCGTCTGCAGGTCGTCCGGGCGCGCGGGGTCGATGCCGCGCACGACGGCCTCGATGTCGAGGGGGACGGCGCTCATCGGCAGCACCCGCCCGCGGGCGCCGAGCAGCCGGCCCACCCAGTCGAGGCCCTCGACGCTGTCGCCCAGCAGCTCCCACAGGGCCACGATGAGCAGGTTGCCGACGGCGTGGTTGTGCAGCTCGCCCTGGCTGGCGAAGCGGTGCTGCAGCACGTCGCGCCAGGTGCTGCCCCACTCGTCGTCCGCGCACAGGGCGGAGAGCGCCATCCGCAGGTCGCCGGGCGGCAGCACCCCCAGCTCGCGGCGCAGGCGGCCGCTCGACCCGCCGTCGTCCGCGACCGTGACGATCGCGGTGAGGCGGTCGGTGAGGTGCCGCAGGGCGGCGAGCGAGGCGGCCAGCCCGTGCCCGCCGCCGAGGGCGACGACCGCGGGCCGGCTGACCGGGGCGATCACTCGCGACCCAGGTCGCGGTGCAGCGTGCCGACCTGCACGCCGAGCCGGCTCAGCCGGCCGGCCAGCTCGCGCACCATCGCCACCGACCGGTGCTTGCCGCCGGTGCAGCCGACGCAGATCGTGACGTAGCGCTTGCCCTCGGCCTGGTACCCCGCGACGACCGGCTCGAGGCTCTCGACGAACCGGTCGAGGAAGACCTGCGCGCCGCCCTGGGCCAGCACGAACGCGCTCACCGGCTCGTCGAGCCCCGACTGCGGGCGCAGCTCGGGCACCCAGTGCGGGTTCGGCAGGAACCGCACGTCGACCACGAAGTCGGCGTCGAGCGGCACCCCGTACTTGAACCCGAACGACATCACGGTGGCGCGCAGCAGCGGCAGACCGCCCGCCTCGAACACCTGCGACACCTTCGCGCGCAGCTGCGTGACGTTCAGGCCGGAGGTGTCGACGAGCACGTCGGCGTCCTCGCGCAGGTTCTCGAGCAGCTGCCGCTCGCGGTGGATGCCGTCGAGGATGCGGCCGTGGCCCTGCAGCGGGTGCGGTCGGCGCACGCTCTCCTGGCGGCGCACCAGCACGTCGTCGCTCGCGTCGAGGAAGACCACCCGAGGGTGCACGCCGCGCTCGCGCAGCTCGGCGAACGACTGGCGCAGCGCCTGGAAGAACGACCGGCTGCGGACGTCGACCACCGCCGCCAGCTGCCGGACGCCCGCGGAGGGTGCCGACGTGACGTCGAGCATCGTCGGCAGCAGCTGCGGCGGCAGGTTGTCGACGACGTACCAGCCGAGGTCCTCCAGCACGGACGCCGCGGTGGAGCGACCGGCGCTGGACATGCCGGTGACGATGACGAGCTCGGGCGGCACGGGACCGTCGTGGCTCACGGGCGTCCCCTTCGGGTGGCGACTCGGGCGGGCGGGGTCTGGCAGGACCGGCGGGCTGCGGCGCGGCAGGGCCTCGCCGACGGGTGCAACCTATCCGTCGAGCACCTCGCCCGTCGTGACGTTGACGGCGGGTTCGGGCCGCGACCCGGCGAGGGCGGCCACGACCGCGTCGGCGGTCGCCGGCCCGATGCCCGGCACGGCCGCGATCTGCTCGGCGTCGGCCGCCCGCAGCTTCTTCAGGCTGCCGAAGTGCTTGAGCAGCGCGGCGCGGCGGGTCTGGCCGAGCCCGGGCACGTCGTCGAGCGCCGACGTGGTCATCTTCTTCGAGCGACGACGACGGTGGCTGGTGATGGCGAACCGGTGCGCCTCGTCGCGGACGCGCTGCAGCAGGTACAGGCCCTCGCTGGTGCGGGGCAGGACGACGGGGTGGTCGTCGCCCGGCAGCCAGACCTCCTCGAGCCGCTTGGCGAGCCCGACGAGCGCGATGTCGTCGACCGCCAGCTCGTCGAGCGCGGCCTTCGCCGCCGCGACCTGCGGCGGGCCGCCGTCGACGACGATGAGCTGCGGCGGGTACGCGAACCGCCTGGGTCGGCCGGTCTCGGGGTCGATGGGGCCGTCGAGCTCGCCTCCGTCCTCGACGCGGTCGTCGAGCAGGCGGCGCAGCCGCCGCACCATCACCTCGTGCATCCACGCCGTGTCGTCCTGGCCGTCGGTGCCGCGCACGTTGAAGGTGCGGTACTCGGACTTGCGGGGCAGGCCGTCCTCGAAGACCACCATCGAGGCGACGACCTCCGACCCCTGGATGTGCGAGACGTCGTAGCACTCGATGCGCAGCGGCGCCTCGGGCAGCTCGAGGGCGTCCTGCAGCTCCTGCAGCGCCTGCGAGCGGGTGGTGAGGTCGCCAGCCCGGCGGGTCTTGTGCAGCGTCAGCCCCTGGCCGGCGTTGCGCTGCACCGTCTCGAGCAGGGTCCGCTTGTCGCCGCGCTGCGGCACCCGCAGGTCGACGTTGGCCCCGCGCAGGCCGGTGAGCCACGCGGTGACCTGCTCGGCGTCCGGCGGCAGGGCCGGCACCAGCACCTCGCGCGGCACCGACTCGGGCGACTCGCCGTACACCTGCTGCAGCAGGTGCTCGACCAGCCCGTCGGTGCCGACGTCCTCGACCTTCTCGACGACCCAGCCGCGCTGGCCGCGCACCCGGCCGCCGCGCACGTGGAACACCTGCACCGCGGCCTCGAGCTCGTCCTCGGCCAGGGCGAACACGTCGGCGTCGGTGCCGTCGGGCAGCACCACGGCGCTGCGCTCGAGCGCCCGGTTCAGCGCGCCCAGGTCGTCGCGCAGCCGGGCCGCCTTCTCGTACTCCATCGCGGTCGACGCGGCGCGCATCTCGGCCTCGATGCGCTTCACGAAGCGGCCGGTCTGCCCGGCCATGAAGTCGCAGAAGTCCTGGGCGAGCTCGTGGTGCTCGTCCTGCGTGATGCGGCCGACGCACGGCGCCGCGCACTTGCCGATGTAGCCGAGCAGGCACGGCCGCCCGACCTGACCCGCCCGCTTGTAGACGCCGTTCGAGCAGGTGCGCACCGGGAAGACGCGCAGCAGCTGGTCGACGGTCTCGCGGATCGCCCACGCGTGCGCGTACGGACCGAAGTAGCGGGTGCCCTTGCGCTTGGCGCCGCGCATCACCTGCACGCGCGGCACCGCGTCGCCCATCGTGACCGCGAGGTACGGGTAGGACTTGTCGTCGCGGTACTTGACGTTGAACCGCGGGTCGAACTCCTTGATCCAGGAGTACTCGAGCTGCAGCGCCTCGACCTCGGTGGTGACCGTCGTCCACTCGACGCTGGCCGCCGTGGTCACCATCGTCTGCGTGCGCGGGTGCAGCGCGGCGACGTCCTGGAAGTAGCTGTTCAGCCGCTGCCGGAGGCTCTTGGCCTTGCCGACGTAGATGACCCGGCGGTGCGCGTCGCGGAACCGGTAGACGCCCGGATCGACCGGGATCTCGCCCGGTGCGGGGCGGTACGTCGACGGGTCGGCCACGTCGACAACCCTACGATCCGCCACCGACAGCGACGCCCCCGGGCCGCCGCCCGCGGCGCGCCGCGAGCGGGCCGGCTAGCCCAGCACGACCTCGCCGCCGGAGACGGTGACGGTCTTGGCCTCGAGGGCGCTCTTGGCGGGGCTGTCGGACGTCGGGGCGCCGTCGGCCACCGCGAACCGGCTGTTGTGGCACGGGCAGACGATGAAGCCGTCGGCCACCGACGTGACGGCGCACCCCTGGTGCGGGCACGTGGTCGAGAAGGCCTTGACCTCCCCCTCGGTGGGCTGCGTCAGCACGACCTTCTGCGCCGCGACGATGAGCCCGCCGCCGACCGGCACGTCGGCCACCTTCGCGATGGCGCCGCCCGCACCACCCGAGCCGGCGGACCCGCTCGCCGCACCCGAGGCACCACCCGAGCCGGCGTCGCTGCTCGCGTCGTCGGAGCCGCAGGCGGCCAGCGCCAGGCCCCCGGCCCCCACGGCCGCGACGACGCCCGCGCCGCGCACCACGGCCCGTCGGCTGCTGCCCGAGGGCCGCGGGGCTGCGCACGACCCGCACGCGTCGGCGCAGCCCCCGGCGTCGCTCGGCGCACCGCTGAGGCGCTCCGTGCGGTCGTCGGGGCGGTCGTCGGTGCGGGTGTCGGTCGAGGTGGCGGTCATGGTTCCTCCAGGTCGGCGCGAGCGGTCGGCGCCGCTCCGTCGCGGCCGTACGGTGACGCTGGCAGCCCAGCCTGTGAGCCACCTGCGTGCCACCTGCAGCGCCCCGGGGAGCCGGCCACCCGGGACGCGCTCCACGTCACGACGGACCGCGGCGCGGCACCGCGCCCGCGGGGCCGCGACGCCCGACGTCAGGCCGACCGGCGCCCCGCCGCGCCGCGCTTCGCCGGCGCCGTGCTCTTCGCCGCGGTCTTGCTCGCGGTCTTGCTTGCGGTCTTCGCGGTGGTCTTGCTGGCGGTCTTCGCCGGCACCTTGGACGTGACCCCGGTGCCGCCCGTCGCCGCCTTCGTCGTGCGTCGGGTGGTGGCCGTCGTGGTGCCGGTCGTCGAGGTCGCCGCCGCGACCCGGCCGACCGCCGCGCGCGCCGCCACCGTGCCCGAGCCGCCGACGCGCGTCGTCTCGGCCAGCACCGGTCGCAGGAACGCACCGGTGTGGCTGCCCTCGTGCTCGGCGACCTGCTCGGGCGTGCCCTCGGCGACCACGAGGCCGCCCCCGGAGCCACCCTCTGGCCCCATGTCGACGACCCAGTCGCTGCTCTTGATCACGTCGAGGTTGTGCTCGATGACGATGACGGTGTTGCCCTTGTCGACCAGGCCCTGCAGCACCAGCAGCAGCTTGCGGATGTCCTCGAAGTGCAGACCGGTGGTCGGCTCGTCGAGCACGTAGACCGTGCGGCCGGTCGACCGCTTCTGCAGCTCGCTGGCCAGCTTCACGCGCTGCGCCTCGCCCCCGGACAGGGTGGTGGCCGGCTGACCCAGCCGCACGTAGCCGAGGCCGACCTCGACCAGCGTCGACAGGTGGCGGCTGATCGCCGGGACGGCCTCGAAGAAGGTGGCCGCCTCGCTGATCGGCATGTCGAGCACGTCGGCGACGGTCTTGCCCTTGAAGTGCACCTCGAGCGTCTCGCGGTTGTAGCGCGCGCCCTGGCAGACCTCGCACGGGACGTAGACGTCCGGCAGGAAGTTCATCTCGATCTTGATGGTGCCGTCGCCGGAGCAGGCCTCGCAGCGGCCGCCCTTCACGTTGAACGAGAAGCGCCCGGGCTGGTACCCGCGCACCTTCGCCTCGGTCGTCTGCGCGAACAGCTTGCGCACGTGGTCCCAGACGCCGGTGTAGGTCGCCGGGTTGCTCCGCGGCGTGCGGCCGATGGGGCTCTGGTCGACGTGCACGACCTTGTCGAGCTGGTCGAGGCCCTTGACCGTGCGGTGCCGGCCGGGCACCCGGCGGGCACCGTTCAGCTTGTTGGCCATGACGTTGTAGAGGATGTCGTTGACCAGCGTCGACTTGCCCGAGCCGGACACCCCGGTGACCGAGACGAAGCAGCCCAGCGGGATCGACACGTCGATGCCGCGCAGGTTGTGCTCGCGGGCGCCCACCACGGTCACCTGCCGCTTGGGGTCGATCGGACGACGGACGGCCGGCATCGCGATCTCGCGACGGCGGGACAGGTACTGACCGGTCAGCGAGGTCTCGTGCTCGAGCAGACCCTGCACGGTGCCGGAGTGCACGACGTGGCCGCCGTGCTCGCCGGCGCCCGGGCCGATGTCGACCACCCAGTCGCTCGCCTGGATGGTGTCCTCGTCGTGCTCGACGACGATCAGCGTGTTGCCGAGGTCGCGCAGCCGGGTGAGGGTGCCGATCAGCCGGTGGTTGTCGCGCTGGTGCAACCCGATGCTCGGCTCGTCGAGCACGTAGAGCACGCCGACCAGGCCGGAGCCGATCTGCGTCGCCAGCCGGATGCGCTGCGCCTCGCCGCCGGACAGCGTGCCGGACGGGCGGTCGAGCGAGAGGTAGTCGAGCCCGACGTCGAGCAGGAAGCCCAGGCGGGCGTTGATCTCCTTCAGCACGGCGTCGGCGATGCGGCGCTCGCGCGGCGACAGCTCGAGCTCGGCCAGGTAGGCGGCGCACTCCCGGATGGGCAGCGCGCAGGCCTCGGCGATCGAGCGGCCGCCGACCAGCACGGCCAGCACCTCGGGCTTGAGCCGCGCGCCCTTGCAGGTCGGGCACGGGATCTCGCGCATGTAGCCCTCGTAGCGCTCGCGCGACCACTCGGAGTCGGTCTCGCCGTGCCGCCGCTGCACGAACGGGATCGCACCCTCGAACCCGGTCGTGTACGACCGCTCGCGCCCGAACCGGTTGCGGTAGCGGACGTGCACCTCGTAGTTCTCGCCGTGCAGCAGGGCGTCCTTCGCCTTCTTCGGCAGCGCGCGCCACGGCACGTCCATCGAGAAGCCGAGCTGGTCGGCGAGCGCTGCCATCAGGCGCTGGAAGTAGTCGGCGGAGCCGAGCGTCCACGGCGCGATCGCGCCCTCGGCGAGGCTGATCTCGTCGTCCGGCACCAGCAGGTCGGGGTCGACCTCGAGCCGGGTGCCGATGCCGCTGCAGACCTCGCAGGCGCCGTACGGGGCGTTGAAGGAGAACGTGCGCGGCTCGATCTCGTCGAGCGAGAGCGGGTGGTCGTTCGGGCAGGCCATCTTCTCGCTGAAGCGGCGCTCGCGCTCGGGGTCGTCGGCAGGGAGGTCGACCAGCTCGACGGTCAGCAGGCCGCCCGCAAGGCCGAGCGCCGTCTCGACGGAGTCGGTGAGCCGCTGCTTGGCGGTCGACTTCGCCACCAGGCGGTCGACCACGACGTCGATGCTGTGCTTGAGCTTCTTCTCGAGAGTGGGGGGGCTGGACAGCGAGACCACCTCGCCGTCGACGCGCGCCCGGGACAGGCCCTTGGTCTGCAGCTCGGCGAAGAGGTCGGCGTACTCGCCCTTGCGGCCGCGGACGACCGGCGCGAGCACCTGGAAGCGGGTGCCCTCGGGCAGCTCGAGCAGCCGGTCGACGATCTGCTGCGGGGTCTGCCGGCCGATCGGCTCGCCGCAGACCGGGCAGTGCGGGCGGCCGGCGCGGGCGAACAGCAGTCGCAGGTAGTCGTAGACCTCGGTGATGGTGCCCACCGTGGACCGCGGGTTGCGCGAGGTGGACTTCTGGTCGATCGAGACCGCCGGCGACAGCCCCTCGATGAAGTCGACGTCCGGCTTGTCCATCTGCCCGAGGAACTGCCGGGCGTACGCCGACAGCGACTCGACGTAGCGGCGCTGCCCCTCGGCGAAGATGGTGTCGAACGCCAGCGACGACTTCCCCGACCCGGACAGGCCGGTGAAGGTGATCATGGCGTCGCGGGGCAGGTCGAGCGAGACGTCCTTGAGGTTGTGCTCGCGGGCACCGCGCACGATGAGGCTGTCGGCCACGAGGGCGTGCTCCTGAGGTCTGGGAACCGGTCTTGTGAGGTCGCCGACCACTGTAGGCGGCACCACCGACAACGCCGAGCGAGCCGCTGGGCTTCCGGTCACCGGGCCGACCGCGCGCTAGGTTCGGGCCGTGCCCACCCTCGGTGACGACGTCCTGACCCGGCTCCTGCACGAGCAGACCGACGTGCTGCTCGCCGCGGTGGGCCGGCTCTCCGACGACGAGGTCGCGGCGCGGTCCGGGCTGCCGGGCTGGACCCGCGGCCACGTGCTCACCCACCTGTCGCGCAACGCCGACGGGCTGGCCCGCGTGCTGCGCAGCGCGATGACCGGTGAGGTCACGCCCATGTACGCGTCCGCCGCGGCGCGCGACGCCGACATCGAGGCCGGCGCCGCGCGAGACGCGAGCGAGCAGCTCGCCGACCTGCGGCGCGGCTCCGAGGAGCTCGCCGGGCTGCTCGCCGAGGTGCCGGACGACGTGCTCGACGTCACGGTGCCCGACGGCCGCGGCAAGCGGGTGCGGGTGCGCGCGGTCCCCTGGCTGCGGCTGAAGGAGGTGGCGCTGCACCACGTCGACCTGCGGCTCGCTCACCGCCTCGCCGACGCGCCGCAGCAGCTGCTGCGGCGGGCGATCGAGGAGTGCGCAGACCGCTTCGCCGACCTCTCCCCCGGCGTCGACGTGCAGGCGCTGCTGCCGGACGGGCTCGTCGTCGAGGTGCGGCTCGGCGACGGGCGGGTGCGGGCACAGGGTGACGCCGCCGACGTGCTCGGCTGGCTGACCGGGCGCACCGACGGCGTCGGCCTGCGCTCGGCCGACCCGCTGCCCGACCTGCCGAGCTGGGGCTAGGTTCGACGCGTGCCCGACTACACCGGTGACGTGCGGCCCGGCGGCCCCGCCGACGTCCGCGAGCTCGACGCCCTCACGATCCGCAAGGTCAGCGTCGGCGACATGGACAACGACGCCTACCTGCTCACCTGCCGTGCCACCGGCGAGCAGCTGCTCGTCGACGCCGCGGACGACGCGCCCCGGCTGCTGCGGCTGGTCGAGGAGGGTGGCGGCGGCCTCGCCCTCGTCGTCACCACCCACCAGCACCGCGACCACCACCGCGCGCTGCCGGCCGTGGTCGAGGCCACCGGTGCCCGCACGGCCGCGGGTGCGGAGGACGCCGACGCCCTGCCGGTGCCCGTCGACGTCCGGCTCGCGGACGGCGACGAGGTGCGGTTCGGCGAGGTCGTGCTGCAGGTGACGCACCTGCGCGGCCACACCCCCGGCTCGGTCGCCCTGCGCTACGACGACCCGGCCGGACGCCCGCACCTGTTCACCGGCGACTCGCTGTTCCCCGGCGGCGTGGGCAACACCCGCGGCGACGCGGCGGCCTTCACCTCGCTGCTGCGCGACGTCGAGGAGCGGCTGTTCGACGTGCTGCCCGACGACACCTGGGTGTACCCGGGGCACGGCGCCGACACCACGCTCGGCGCCGAGCGCCCGCACCTCACCGAGTGGCGCGAGCGCGGCTGGTAGACCGGGCCGCCGGATCAGCGCCCGATGAGCTCGCGGGCCAGTGCGGCGACCCGGTCGTGCACGGCCGCCATGCCGGGGTTCGCGCGGCGCGGGTCCGCCGGGTCGCGGCCGGCGAGCAGGTCGTCGAGGTAGCGGCGGTCGGCGTCGAGCCGGGTGAGGGGCTCGGACGTCCGGTGCCCGTGGCCCGGCACCAGCACCTCGGCCCGAGCCACGACGGGTGCCAGCCGGTCGAGGCCGGCGAGGTAGGCCGGCAGGTCGTCGGGCCACAGCGGCAGCGGCAGCTCGACGTCGCTCAGCAGGTCGCCGGCCAGCAGCACCCGGCGCTCGGGCGACCAGACCGCCGCGTGTCCGGGCGCGTGCCCGTCGTGCACCACCAGCTCGACCGGCTCGCACCACGGCACGACGTCACCGGGCGCCTCGCCCACGTCGGCGAACACCGTGAGCAGGTCCGCGGGCCACGACGGTCCGAGCGCCTCGACCAGCTCGACGCGGTGGGTCGCGACCGTCTGCACCGTGCCAGCCGAGGCGTACCGCGGTTCGGTGCCGAGCGCCGGGTGCCACAGCAGGTGGTCGTGATGGGCGTGCGTCGCGACGCCGGCGGTGACCCGGAGCCCGCGCTGCTGCACGAGCACGGCGAGCGCCGCCAGCTCGTCCGGGTCCCAGGCGGGGTCGACGACGAGCACCTCGTCGCCGTGCACCACCAGGGTGCTGGTGGTGAGCTCGCGACGGCTGGTCGCGACCAGCACGCCCGGCGCGACCTCCTCGACCGCGCGCGGCTGCGGCAGACCAGGCACCCGGTCTAGGCGTGCCCGGCCGACTGCATGCCGCGCAGCTCCTTCTTCAGGTCGCCGATCTCGTCGCGCAGCCGCGCGGCCAGCTCGAACTGCAGCTCGGCGGCCGCGCCCTTCATCTGGTCGGTCAGCTGCTGGATGAGGTCGGCCAGGTCGGCGGCCGGGAGGTCGGCGAGCCGAGGCTCGTGGGTGCCGTGGCCGGCCCTCGACGAGAGGCCGGGGACCGGCGCCTTGCCACGGGACTGCTGCCGGCCGGATCCGCCGAGCAGCGCCTCGGTGTCGGCGGCCTCGCGGTTGATCAGGTCGGTGATGTCGCCGATCTTCTTGCGCAGCGCGGTCGGCTCGATGCCGTGCTCGGTGTTGTAGGCGACCTGCTTCTCGCGCCGCCGGTTCGTCTCGTCGATCGCACTCGCCATCGACGGGGTCACGGTGTCGGCGTACATGTGCACCTGGCCCGAGACGTTGCGGGCCGCGCGGCCGATGGTCTGGATGAGCGACGTCGCCGAGCGCAGGAACCCCTCCTTGTCGGCGTCGAGGATGCTGACCAGCGACACCTCCGGCAGGTCGAGGCCCTCGCGCAGCAGGTTGATGCCGACCAGCACGTCGAACTCGCCCATCCGCAGCTCGCGCAGCAGCTCGACCCGGCGCAGCGTGTCGACCTCGGAGTGCAGGTACCGCACCCGCACGCCGTGCTCGAGCAGGTAGTCGGTGAGGTCCTCGGACATCTTCTTCGTGAGGGTGGTGACCAGCACCCGCTCGTTGCGCTTCGACCGCTCGCCGATCTCGTGCAGCAGGTCGTCGATCTGGCCCTTCGTCGGCTTGACGACCACCTCGGGGTCGATGAGGCCGGTCGGCCGGATGACCTGCTCGACGTACCCGTCGCCCTTCGCCAGCTCGTAGCTGCCGGGGGTGGCCGACAGGTAGACGGTCTGCTCGATGCGCTCGAGGAACTCCTCCCAGCGCAGCGGACGGTTGTCCATCGCGCTCGGCAGCCGGAACCCGTGGTCGACCAGGGCGCGCTTGCGGCTCATGTCGCCCTCGTACATCGCACCGATCTGCGGCACGGTCTGGTGCGACTCGTCGATGACCAGCAGGAAGTCGTCCGGGAAGTAGTCGAGCAGCGTGTTGGGCGCCGTCCCGGGGCCGCGGCCGTCGATGTGCCGGCTGTAGTTCTCGATGCCCGAGCACGATCCGACCTGGCGCATCATCTCGATGTCGTAGGTCGTGCGCATGCGCAGCCGCTGCGCCTCGAGCAGCTTCTGCTGGCTCTCGAGCTCCTTGAGCCGCTCCTCCAGCTCGGCCTCGATGCCCGCGATCGCCCGCTCCATCCGCTCGGGCCCGGCGACGTAGTGGGTGGCCGGGAAGACGTACATCTCGGTCTCGTCGTGCACCACCTCGCCGGTCAGCGGGTGCAGCGTGGAGATCGCCTCGATCTCGTCGCCGAAGAACTCGATGCGGATCGCGAGCTCCTCGTAGACCGGGATGATCTCGACCGTGTCGCCGCGCACGCGGAACGTGCCGCGCTGGAAGGCGAGGTCGTTGCGGGTGTACTGCATGCCGACGAAGCGGCGCAGCAGCTGGTCGCGCTCGATCTCCTGCCCGACCTTCAGCCGCGCCATCCGGTCGACGTACTCCTGCGGGGTGCCGAGGCCGTAGATGCACGACACCGACGCCACGACGATGACGTCGCGGCGGGTGAGCAGCGAGTTGGTCGCCGAGTGCCGCAGCCGCTCGACCTCGTCGTTCACCGACGAGTCCTTCTCGATGTAGGTGTCGGTCTGCGCGATGTACGCCTCGGGCTGGTAGTAGTCGTAGTACGAGACGAAGTACTCGACCGCGTTGTTCGGCAGCAGCTCGCGGAACTCGTTCGCCAGCTGCGCGGCCAGCGTCTTGTTCGGCGCCATCACCAGGGTGGGCCGCTGCACCTGCTCGACCAGCCAGGCCGTGGTCGCGGACTTGCCGGTGCCGGTGGCACCCAGCAGGACGACGTCCTGCTCCCCGGAGTTCACCCGGCGGGTCAGCTCGGCGATCGCCGTCGGCTGGTCACCGGACGGCGTGTACTCGGACACCACCTCGAACGGTGCCACGCGGCGCTGCAGGTCGGTCTTCGGACGCATGGCTCCACGGTAGGCGGCGCCACCGACAACCACCGCACCGCGTGCTCCGCCGGGTCAGCGGGTGGCGCGCTCGGCCGGCAGCAGGCGCTCGGTCCAGAGCCGGTCGACGTCGGCCAGCACGTCGGCGACGGGCCGGTCGGTGTCGACCCACACGTCCGCCACGGCCCGGCGGGCGGCGTCGTCGGCCTGCGCGGCGATCCGGCGGCGGACGTCGTCCTCGGCCATGCCGCGCTGCTCGACCAGCCGGCGCACCCGCACCTCGACCGGCGCGTCGACCACGACCACCACGTCGTAGCGTGCAGCCAGGTCCCGCTCGACGAGCAGGGGCACGTCGTGCACCACCACGGCGTCCGGCGCCGCCTGCTCGAAGGCCTGCTGCGTGGCCGCGGCGATCCGCGGGTGCGTGATCGCCTCCAGCGCGCGGCGCCGGTCGTCGCTGCTGAACGCGGCGCGGGCGAGGGCGGCCCGGTCGAGCACGCCGTCCTCGGTGAGCACCGCGGCGCCGAACTCGCGCACGACCTCGGCCAGCCCCGGTGTGCCCGGCTCGAGCACCTGGCGGGCGAGCACGTCGGCGTCGACCACGACCGCGCCCAGCTCGGCCAGCCGGCGCGCGACGGTCGACTTGCCCGCACCGGTCCCGCCGGTCAGCCCCACCCGAAGCACGACGCGAGCCTAGCCGGGCCCGAGGGCCCGGTCAGCCGACCGGCTGCCCGCCGTCGGCCGGTGTCAGCTGCTGCCAGCGGGCGTGCCAGGCGGGCGCCGGGGCCTCGCCGGACCAGCCGTCGACGTGCACCGGGCCGTCGAGCTCGAGGGACCGCGCCAGGTCCTCGAGGTGCACCTGCCACCCGGCGTCGTAGAAGTGCAGGGCCGCGATCGGCAGCCCGCGCTCCTCGACGACGAGCCGGGTGCCGGCACCCTCGGCCGTCAGCCAGACCTCGATCTGCGTCTCGTCGTCGGTGCCCGGCTGGCCGGTGACCAGCAGGTGGTGCGGGGCCTCGCACACGTCGACGCGCAGGGGTCCGTTCCACGAGCTGGTGAAGACCGCCTGCACGGTGCTGCCCTCGTGCAGGTCACCCGTCACCCGGGCGATCCAGCGCGCCAGCCGGTCGGGCGTCGTGCACGCGGCCCACAGGTCGTCGATGCCGGTGTCGTAGCGCTCCTCGAGGCGCACCGCGCCGCGCTCCTCGTCGAGCGCGCTCGTCGTGCCGTCGGTGGTCATGAGCCTGCCTTCTTCCCTCGGGCGATCTCGGTGTGCAGGGCGTCGAGTCGGTGCTGCCACAGCGCCCGGTACCCGGCGAGCCACTCGTCCACCTCGACGAGGGCCTCGGGGCGGAGGCGGTAGATGCGTCGCTGCGCGTCCTGCCGGACGTCGACCAGGCCCGCCTCGCGCAGCACCCGCAGGTGCCGCGAGACGCCCGGCCGGGCGATGGGCAGCGCGTCGGACAGCTCGCCCGCCGTCGCCGGGTGGTCCCGGAGGATCTCCAGGAGCGTCCGGCGGCTCGGGTCGGCCAGGGCCTGCAGCACCGCGTCCACCCCACCAAGGTAACGCCTCGGGTACGTAACCACAAGGGTACGGAAACGCCACCGGGACGCACGAGGGGCCCCGCACCGGTCGGTGCGGGGCCCCTCGGGTCATGCGGTGGTGCCGTGGATCAGGCGCCGGTGAGCTTCTCGCGCAGGGCGGCGAGCGCCTCGTCCGAGGCCAGCGTGCCCTCGTTCGCCGGCTCGGCCGGAGCGGCCGAGCTGGTCGAGCTCGAGCTGCTGGACGAGCTCGAGCTGCTGCTGCTGGTGCTGCTCGAGGTCTCCGAGGAGTACGACGTCGCGCCGTCGCCGCCGTCGCGGGCCTCCGAGTCGGCCTTCGCGGCGTCCTCGACCTGCTGCTTGTGCGCCTCCCAGCGGGAGTGCGCCTCGGCGTACTGCTTCTCCCAGACCTCGCGCTGCGACTCGTAGCCCTCGAGCCACTCGTTGGTCTCGGAGTCGAAGCCCTCGGGGTACTTGTAGTTGCCCGCGTCGTCGTACTCCGCGGCCATGCCGTAGAGCGTCGGGTCGAACTCGGTGACCTGCGCCGACGCGGCGTCGTTGGCCTGCTTCAGCGACAGCGAGATCCGCCGACGCTCGAGGTCGATGTCGATGACCCGCACGAAGATCGAGTCGCCGACCTGCACGACCTGCTCGGGGATCTCGACGTGGCGCTCGGCCAGCTCGGAGATGTGCACCAGGCCCTCGATGCCCTCGTCGACGCGCACGAACGCACCGAACGGGACGAGCTTGGTGACCTTGCCGGGCACGACCTGACCGATGG
Organism: Angustibacter aerolatus; assembly: GCF_054776675.1. Classification (NCBI taxonomy): domain Bacteria; kingdom Bacillati; phylum Actinomycetota; class Actinomycetes; order Kineosporiales; family Kineosporiaceae; genus Angustibacter; species Angustibacter aerolatus. The sequence continues at coordinate 31,611 of NZ_BAAHBM010000006.1, read as the reverse complement.
CGTGCGTGCGGGCGAACTGCTGCCAGGGGTCCTCCTGCGTCGCCTTGAGCGACAGCGAGACCCGCTCGCGGTCCATGTCGACGTCGAGGACCTCGACGGTGACCTCCTGGCCGACCTCGACGACCTCGCTGGGGTGGTCGATGTGCTTCCACGACAGCTCGGAGACGTGCACCAGACCGTCGACCCCACCGAGGTCGACGAACGCGCCGAAGTTGACGATCGAGGAGACGACGCCCGACCGGACCTGGCCCTTCTGCAGGGTCTGCAGGAAGTTCTGGCGGACGGCGGACTGGGTCTGCTCGAGCCACGCGCGGCGCGACAGCACGACGTTGTTGCGGTTCTTGTCGAGCTCGATGATCTTGGCCTCGAGCTGCTGACCCACGTAGGGCTGCAGGTCGCGCACGCGCCGCATCTCGACGAGCGACGCCGGCAGGAAGCCGCGCAGGCCGATGTCGAGGATCAGGCCGCCCTTGACGACCTCGATGACGGTGCCGGTGACGATGCCGTCGTCCTCCTTGACCTGCTCGATCGTGCCCCAGGCGCGCTCGTACTGCGCGCGCTTCTTGGACAGGATGAGCCGACCCTCCTTGTCCTCCTTCTGGAGGACCAGGGCCTCGACCTCGTCGCCGACCTTGACGACCTCGTTCGGGTCGACGTCGTGCTTGATGGAGAGCTCGCGCGAGGGGATGACGCCCTCGGTCTTGTAGCCGATGTCGAGCAGGACCTCGTCACGGTCGACCTTGACGATGACGCCCTCGACGATGTCGCCGTCGTTGAAGTACTTGATCGTCTCGTCGATGGCGGCGAGGAAGTCCTCGGCCGACCCGATGTCGTTCACCGCGACCTGGGGGGCGCGGCGGGTCTGCTCAACAGTGGGGGCAGTCATGTAGTTGGGGCTCCGATGCGGACAGGAAGTCGGGGACGTGGTGCGTGTGCCGCACAGGACGTGCGGACCCTCCATGCTACCCGATCCGGCCAGCCCCCCGCGAGGTCGCCTCAGGCGTCGCCGAGCACGCGGTCGGGCACGCCGGCCAGGCGCCGCAGCGAGGCGCGGGCCCGGGCCACGGGCGCCGGCGCGGCGGGCCCGCGAGCCGGGCGGGCGGCCAGCTCCAGCAGCGCGAAGAGGTCGGCGTCGGCGGCCTGCCGCAGCCAGTCCTCCGACCCGGGCGCCCGGCCGGTGCCACCGACCAGCAGCCCCTCGTGGAGGCCGTCGACGAGGCCGTGCCGCAGCGCCTCCCACGAGCGGACGACGTCCGCGCGCGACGTCGCGCCGCGCGGCAGCGGCGCCTGCTCGGCCAGGTGCAGGCCCTGGTCGACGGCGCGCAGCAGGTTGCCGACGTCCTCGAGCCAGCTGCCCCCGTGCGCGTGCTCCCAGTCGAGGACGGCGCGCAGCCGGCCGGTGTCGGGGTCGACCACGAGGTTCTTCGGGTTCAGGTCGCCGTGCACCAGCGACGGCGGCCCGGACGGGGCGTGCTGCAGGCGCACGGAGGCGGCGTCGAGCGCCGCGAGCAGGCCCGGGGCCGAGCGCGGCCCCAGGCCGGCGGCGGCGAGGTCCGGCTCGAGGTGGCGGGCCCAGGCGGACAGCGTGCTGAGCGGCGCCGGCCACTCGCCGACGGCGAGCGCGCCGTCCACGAACGGCCCCGCCCCGTCGACGCGCGTCTCGCGAAGCACCGTCACCAGCCGGGCCAGCTGCCGGGCGAGCGCGGTCGCCGCCGGCACCGTGGCCCCCCGCTCGAGCAGCAGGTCGCCGCGTACGCCGGGGACGGCCGCGGTGACCAGGTGCGGCGGCAGCCCGTCGACGGGTCGGGGCTCGGCCGCCAGCAGCCGGGCCTGGGGCACGCTCCCGGTCAGCCGTCGGCGCACCCCCAGGTCGACGACGGCCCGGGAGGGGTCGCGCAGGTAGAGCCGGACGAACGCCCGCTCGCGGAACCACTGACCGGCGAACGTCTCGCCGCTGAACCCGCCGAGCGCCGGCTGCGGGTCGTGCAGCACCCGCCGGGCGAGCTGCTGCGGGGGCGCCGCGTCGACCTGGCGCACGGCGCTGCTGGCGGGCATCGCCCCATCGCAGCACAGCGACCCGCGGCCTGTCGCGCCGCCCCGCGCCGGGTCACCCGCGGGACGCAGCGGCGGCCGCGGCCCGGCGTCGTCACTCGGTCAGGCTGGCGAGCAGCACGCGCTGCAGGTCGGCGGGGCTGCTGGCCTCGAAGCTGCGGCCCTGGGTGGCCTGCGCGATCCGTCGCAGCGACGCCCGGTCCGCCTGCCCGCCGTACGCGATCGTGTAGACCCGCACGGGGTGCGCCGTGTCGCGCTCGCGCTCGAGCGTGCGCAGCAGCTTCTCGAGACCGATGCTGCCCGGGTCGTCGTCGCGGCCGTCGCTGAGCAGCACCACGACGCCACCGCTCTCGGGCGCCTTGGCGCGGACGTCGCGGGTGGCCGCGAGGGCGGTGTCGTAGAGCCCGGTGTCGCCCGCGGCCCGCAGCTTCGAGGCGGCGGCGCGGATGGCCTCGCGGCGCGAGCGGCCGTCGACCCGGTCGTCGGCCCGGCCCAGCGGCACCACGACGTCGTAGTCCCTGTCGCCGTCGAGCCGTCGCGAGAACGCCCACAACCCCAGCCGGCTGCGGTCGGAGAACGACACGACGGAGGCGCGGATGGCCGCCCGCGCCAACCCGATCCGGGTCTCGCCGCCCTTCGACACCCGCGCGTTCATCGAGCCCGAGGTGTCGACCGCCAGCAGCACGGCGCTCTGCCGGTCGAGGGCCGACCACGCCTGCAGCGCCTCGGTCACGACCGTCTCCCCCGGCTCGCCGGGCTCGAGCCGCGGCAGCGGGGCCAGCGACCCGGCCGACCCGGACCGCGCGGTGGCGGTGGCGGGCACGACCGTCCACCCCGCGTCGTCGAGCGGCTGCGACCCGGCGCGCGTCGTGAGGTAGTCGCCGAAGGCGCCCGCCGCGTCGACCCTGCGATCGTGGTCGTCGCGCGGACCGTAGACGGCCAGGTACCCGACGCGGGCCTCGGTGGCGTCGCCGCGCAGGTTCACCGGGGTCAGCGGGATCGCCGGGTTCGTGCGGTTGAACGCGTCGACCTCGCGGCGCGTCGACGGCAGGGCCACCGCCCTCGCCAGGGCCTTCGACTCGGACAGCGACTCGTCGCGCAGCGGCCCGAGCGCCGCACCGGGTGCCGCGTCCAGCGCGCGCAGCGACCCCTGCACGTCGAGCAGCCCCGCACGCAGCTGCTCCGGCGAGGAGGTGTCGGCCTGCAGCGCGGCGTACAGGGTGACCAGCGTGTCGAGCCCGCTGGTCGACGTCCGGACGTCGGTCCACGACATCCGGACGGCGCCCCAGGCCGCGTGGCCGTAGCGACCCCAGCCGCGCGGGTCGTGGGCGGCCGCCAGCAGCTGCTGCAGGGTCGGGTCGTCGTCGTCCCAGCCGGCGGCGCGCGCCATCGGCTCGGGCACCGCCATGACGGTCGGCGAGGACGCCAGCACCGGGAAGACGTCGGGCAGCAGGCGGTCGACCTCGGGACGCCGGGACGCGACGCGCGCCCAGGTGCTCGAGTCGGGCACCCAGACGTCGAAGCCGGGGTCGGACCCGCTCGAGGCCGCCAGCGCCAGCACGTCCGCGGCCGACGTGGGCGCGAGGTAGCGCACTTCCACCGTGGCGCACGCGGCCCGGGCCCGGGCGGTGCCGGCGAAGCCCTTGGCCGCGCGCTGCAGCGGCACCAGCAGCGACTCGGAGGTCACGACACGGAGCACCGCGGGCCGGTCGCAGCCCGCGGCGGTCGGCTGGTCGGAGCGTCGGGACGCCAGCGCCCAGCCGGCGGTGCCCACGACCAGCGCGGCCACCAGCGCGAGCAGGGGGACGGTGCGGCCACGGCGGCGCGACCGGGTCGAGCGGCGCCTGGCCGTGCGCGATGACGCCGCGTCGTCGACGTGCGACGACGCGCTGCGGTGACTGCCCATGCCTGGCGACTCCCCCGAGCGCTGTCTGATCGACCGTCATCTTGACCGTTCCTTGACGTCCGCACAACGCTGTCGGCGCAAGTGGTGCCGGCCGTGCTTGCCGGGATGCACTGATCGTGCCGACGACGTGACGCACAGTGAGAGCACTCTGCGCAGACCGGACACTTGCGGCACGTCGCCACCCGGCGTCGACGTCCCGTCCGACGCGCGCGACACTCCCCGGCATGGACGAGCACCACCGCCCGCCGCAGGCCACCCGGCGCCGCGCACCCGTCGACGAGACCCGGCGGGCGAACCGCACGTGGTGGGACGGCGAGTCGACCGCCTACCAGGCCGAGCACGGGCGCTTCCTCGGCGACGTCCGGTTCGTCTGGGGCCCGGAGGGTCTCGACGAGGCGGACGCCGGCCTGCTCGGACCGGTCTCGTCGCTGGCCGGGCTGCGGGTGCTCGAGATCGGGTGCGGTGCGGCACCGTGCGGCCGCTGGCTGGCGGCGCAGGGCGCGCAGGTGGTGTCGAGCGACCTGTCGGCCGGGATGCTCGCGCAGGCCCGGCTCGCCGACGTCCGCGCCGGGGTGCGCACTCCCCTGCTGCAGGCCGACGCCTGCCGGCTGCCGCTCGCCGACGCGAGCGTCGACCTCGCCTGCTCCGCCTACGGCGCGGTGCCGTTCGTCGCGGACTCGGCCGGGCTGATGGCCGAGGTGGCACGGGTGCTGCGGCCCGGCGGGCGGTGGGTGTTCTCGGTGACCCACCCGGTGCGCTGGGCCTTCCCCGACGAGCCGGGCCCCGAGGGCCTGGTGGCCCGCGAGTCGTACTTCGACCGCACGCCGTACGTGGAACAGGGAGCCGACGGGGTCGCCGAGTACGTCGAGCACCACCGCACGCTGGGCGACCGGGTGCGCGAGCTGGTCGCCGCCGGGCTGGTGCTCGACGACCTGGTCGAGCCCGAGTGGCCGGCCGGGCACGACGAGGCGTGGGGCGGCTGGAGCCCGCTGCGCGGCCGGGTGCTGCCCGGCACCGCGATCTTCGTCAGCCACCGCCCCTGACCCGCGGCACCCCCCGCGACACCTTTCCGCGCGTCAACCCGCTTCCGACGGCCGGAGAGCGGGCTGACGCGCGGAACGCGGGACGACGCGCGGAACGGGGTCAGGCGAGGCGGCGGCGGACGGCGGCGGCCGCCCCCGCGCCGATCGCGAACAGCGCCAGGGCCCCCAGGCCGCGGCCGAGGTCGCGGCTGCGCTCGCCGTCCGCCGACGCCAGCTCGAGCCGGTACGCCGTGGAGCCGGCCGCGCCCTCGGGTGCGCCGTACGCCATGCCCTCCGCCTTCGCGCGCTCGGCGCCGGCGGTGATCGTGGCGTACTTCTCGCCGTAGTCGGCCGCGGTCTCCTTGCCTGCAGCGACCAGCTTGGTGGTGCCCTCCGTCGAGAGCCGCTGCGCGCCGTCCTCGAGACCCGGCGCCTTCTCGGTCGCCGTGTCGAGGCCGTCGGCGATCTGCCCCGACCCGTCGGCGGCGTCCTGCAGGCCGCTGCTCAGGTCGCCCGCGCCGTCCGACACCTTCGAGGCGCCGTCGGCGAGCTTCGTCGAGCCGGCGCGGGCCGTGCCCACGCCGTCGCTGAGCTGCCCGGCGCCGTCCGCCAGCTGCTGCGTGCCGTCCGCGAGCTTCGTGTTGCCGTCCGACACCTGACCGGCGCCGTCCGCCAGCTGGCCCGCCGAGTCGGCGAGGGTCGCGTTGCCGTCGGCCACCTGCCCGGCGCCGTCGGCGACGGCACCCGCGCCGTCGGCCAGCTCACCGAGCCCACCGGCCAGGTCGGCGTTGCCCTCGGCGACCTGCCCGGCGCCGGCGCTGAGCTGCGCCAGCCCGGCGACGAGCTGCCGGCTGCCGGCGTCGATGGCGTCGACCCCCGTCTGCAAGCCGTTGACCCCGCCGCGCAGCGTCTCGTCCGCCGGGGTGTCGGCGTTGGTGCCGACACCCGCCTGGACGTTCGCGACCACCGTGTCCACCAGCAGGCTGACGCCCGCGTCCACCTGGCCGACGCCCTGCAGCAGCCCGGCGCGGTCGGCGTCGCACGCGGCCAGGGCGGTGTTGCTGAGACCGCACTCGACCGCCGCCAGCCCCGCGGCCGCGCCGGTCAGGCTGGTCTTCAGCGCGCCGAGGCCGTCCGAGACGTCGCCCAGCCCGCCTGCTGCGGCCTGCGTGTTCGTGCGGAGCGTGCCGACCCCCGTCTGCACCTGGGCCAGCGTGCCGGCGCAGACCGGGTCGGCCGTGCAGCCGGTCGTGCCGCGCGCAGCGGCCACGCCGCCGGCGAGCTGGTCGATCGAGTGGCCCGGCTCCAGCGCGTCCTGCAGGCCGCCGCGCACCTGGTCGGTGCCACCCCGCAGCCGGTCGAGCGACGAGCCCGTCGCGACCGCGCCGGCCAGCCCGGCGCGCACCTGGTCGACGCCGTACAGCAGCGTGCCCGCGTCGCCCTTCGTGCCGATGCCGGCACGCAGCTTCGCGATGCCGCCGTGCAGCTGCGCGACCCCGGAGTTCTCCGGCAGGTCGCCGATGTCGCCGTACAGCTTGGCCAGGCCGGCGTCGACCTGGTCGAGGCCGTCGCCCACCTGCGTCAGACCGGTGATCAGCGCGGGCGCCTTCGAGCCGGCGGCGGTGAGGCCGTCGGCCACCTGCTTCGACCCGTCGGCGAGCTGCCCCGCGCCGTCCGCGGCGAGCGCGTTGGCGCCGGCGACCTGCTCGGTGCCGTCGGCGACCTGCCCCGACCCGTCGGCCAGCTGCCCCGCGCCGGCCGCGAGCAGGCCGGCGCCGTTCGAGACCTTGAAGGCGCCGCCGGCGAGCGTGCTGGCGCCGGTCGAGGCCTCGTGCAGCTTGACGTCGAGCGTCGACGCGCCCTTGTCGAGCTTGAACAGACCGGCGTTCAGGTCGCCGGCGCCGGTCGACACCTGCGAGGCACCGTCGGCGAGCTGCGCCGATCCGGAGTCGGCGTCGCCGAGCCCGTCGTCGAGCCGGTGCGCGCCGTCGCGCAGCTTGATGAGCCCCGCGATGAGGTCGGAGGCGCCGTCGCGCAGCTTCAGCAGGTTGGTGTCGATCTCGCCCGCGCCGCCGGTGAGCTCGACGCCGGTGGCCGCACCCGACTTGTAGCTCGCGGCGCCGCCCTTGAACGACGGGCTGTCGAGCGGGCTGACCGGCAGCGCGGACACCGTCGCGGCCGGCACCACGCCGTCGCGGATCCGCGCGGTGTAGCCGAACGACGCCTCGGGCGCCCCGATCGGGCCGAACAGCGTCATCGTGAACGTCAGCGACGTGCCGCCGCGACCGTCGCCCGCGACGCTCGCCTGCGGGGAGGCGACGTCGGTGAACTGCGCCGGCAGCGTCGTCGTCAGCGACCCGACCATCGGGATGACGACCGGCACCTCCTTGGTGACCCGCTTGCCGGTGCCGTCGTCGTAGCTGACCGACTGCGGCTTCGCCGTCACGTTGCGCACCGTGTAGCGCACCTCGAGGTCGCCGGTACGACCGACGACGTCCTTCGGCAGCACCTGCTCGCCGTCGAGCAGGTAGATCGCCGACACCGTCAGCGGCAGCTGCTTGTCGAAGTCGCTGACCGTGCGCAACCGCTTCGCGCCGTCGACGTCGACCGTCGTCGTCAGCCGCCCGTCCTGCACCGTCGGCGTGCCGAAGCCGTCGAGGTTGCGCAGCCCCTTCGTCGACACCGGGTCGGCGACGGTGGCCTTGCCGTGGCCGGTGAACGCGAGCTGCTCGTAGACCCGGGCGTCCTGCACGCCACCGGACGGCGACAGGTGGGCCTGCACCGTCTCGGTGTTCGTGACGACGACGTCGGACGTGCCCGCCGCGCCGAGCGCGACGGCGGGGCCGGCGGCGATCAGGCAGGTGGCGGGCAGGGCGGCGCCGACCAGGGCCAGTCGCAGCATCGGGGTGCGGCGCATCAGAGGGCCTTCTCCGTGAGGGGGGCGTCGCCGGCGGGGTGCGCCGACGGGGCGGGCGAGGCGTCGCCGGCGCGGTGCTCGCGCGAGCGGCTGGCCGCGACCTGCGGCCCGAGGAAGGCGGTGGCCAGGAACCCGCACGCGGCGGCCAGCAGCACGGTGGTCGCCGCGGTGGGCGACTCGCGCACGAACGTGGACGGCGAGCTGGTGTACGTCTCCTCGTAGCTGGCGACGACGGCCGCCACGCCCACGAGCAGCGACCACAGCGGCACCCGGGTGCCGGTGGCGACGCAGACGGCGAGGCACACCACGACGACGAGCAGCGCGGCGACGGCCCGGCCGGACGCCGAGTCGGGCAGCAGCGCGGCCCGCAGCGCGTACCCCAGCCACCCGGCGAGCACCCCGGCCAGCAACCCGATCACCCGCGCCAGCGGCGTCCGGTCGGGCACCAGCCCGATCACCGCACCGAGCGCGGCCCCGACCAGCGCGACGTGCTGCAGGTCGAGCCCGAGCACCTGCCCGAGCGCCACGACGAGCGCCGCCACGACCGCGAGGACCGCACCGCCCACCACGTTCTGCTTCATCGATCATCCGTCCGAGGAGCGCCGCGGCACGTCGCATCGTCGGTGAGGCGACAGCGGCTCGGGCGGATGTCTACCACGGAGTAACTTGCGCGCGGCACCCCCCGACGCGCGACACGCGGTCACCGACGAGCCACGCTCACCCGCCCGGTCGACCCACCCCGCCCCTGCGTCGACCGGCGCTCACCCACGGCGACACCGGACGAACCCGGCACACCGGACCTCTCGTCTCGACCACCAGGCGAGCAGGCGGTGCCGCGCACCGGGCCACGGCACCCGGGAGGTCGCAGCGGGCGGCACCGAGGTCGTCGGGCCAGGGCCGGGAGCGGTCAGGCAGAGGGCAGGCCGCGGTCTCCGGAGGGCGACGTCAAGGCGAGCTCTCGCGAGCCAGTCGGCCGGAGGAGGCCGCGGCCGGCCCGGACGCGGACCCGACCGAAAGGGACAGGAACGAAGAACTAGTGCCCAGCCCGCTCCCACGACCGCCCGGTGCCGAGGCTCACGGTGAGCGGCACCGACAGGTCAGCCGCCGACCCCATGGCCTCGCGCACGAGCTGCTCGAGCGCCTCGCCCTCGCCCTCGGCCTGCTCGAGCACGAGCTCGTCGTGCACCTGCAGCAGCACCCGCGAGCGCAGGCCCTCGGTCTGCAGGCGCTCGTGCACACGCAGCATGGCGACCTTGATGATGTCGGCGGCGGAGCCCTGGATCGGTGCGTTCAGGGCCATCCGCTCGGCGGCTTCCCGGCGTTGACGGTTGTCGCTCGTCAGGTCGGGGAGGTAGCGGCGGCGGCCGATCATGGTCTCGGTGTAGCCGGTGCGGCGGGCGACCGCGACGACGTCGGTGAGGTAGTCGCGCACCCCGCCGAAGCGCTCGAAGTACTCGTCCATGAGGCCGCGGGCCTCGTCGGTGGGGATGCGCAGCTGCTTGCTGAGCCCGAACGCGGACAGGCCGTAGGCGAGGCCGTAGCTCATGGCCTTCACCTTGGAGCGCATGGCGTTCGTGACGTCCTCGGGCGCGACGCCGAAGACCCGGGCACCGACGAAGCGGTGCAGGTCCTCGCCGGTGCGGAAGGCCTCGATGAGCCCCTCGTCGCCGGACAGGTGCGCCATGATCCGCATCTCGATCTGGCTGTAGTCGGCGCTGACCAGCGTCTCGTACCCGGGGCCGACGACGAAGGTCTCGCGGATGCGCCGGCCCTCGTCGGTGCGGATCGGGATGTTCTGCAGGTTGGGGTCGGTCGAGCTGAGCCGACCGGTCGCGGCGATCGTCTGGTGGTAGGTCGTGTGGATGCGGCCGTCGTCGGAGACGGTCTTGAGCAGGCCCTCGACGGTCTGCCGCAGCCGCGAGACGTCGCGGTGTCGCAGCAGCGCCTCCAGGAACGGGTGGGGGCTCTTGACGTAGAGGTCCTGCAGCGCGTCGGCGTCGGTGGTGTAGCCGGTCTTGGTGCGCTTGGTCTTCGGCATGCCGAGCTCGTCGAACAGCACGGTCTGCAGCTGCTTGGGCGACCCGAGGTTCAGGGCGCGGGCGGGCGCCGGCTCGCCGTCCTCCCCCGCCGGCCCGGGCGGCAGGGCGGCGTGCGCGTCGGCGTGCGCCTGCTGCACCTGGGCGGCGAAGTACGCCTCCATCTCGCGCAGGCCGTCGACGTCGACGGCGATGCCGAGCTCCTCCATCTCGGCGAGCACGCCGACGAGCGGGATCTCGACGTCGCGCAGCAGGGCGGTCGCGTTGTGCTGCTCGAGCTCGGCGTCGAGGCTCTCGGCGAGGTCGAGCACCGCGCGGGCGCGCACCATCGCCTGCTCGTCGTCGGCCGGGCCGGTGTCGCCGGCCAGCTCGAGCTCGAACGCGCCCTGCGACTGCTCGGCCGCGGCGGGCGCGTCGAGCCCGCCACCGGGGACGTCGAGACGCAGCTCGCGGTGCAGGTGGCGCAGCACCAGGTCGGCCAGGTCGTAGGAGCGCTGGTCGGGCTTGACGAGGTAGGCCGCGAGCGCGGTGTCGCTCACCACGCCCTGCAGCGGCAGCCCGCGAGCGGCGAGCGCGTGGCCGGGGCCCTTCGCGTCGTGCAGCGCCTTGGGCCGGTCGGCGTCCGCCAGCCACCCGGCCAGCGCCTGCTCGCCGTCGGTGCCCAGCGCGACGAGGTCGAGGTAGGCGGCGTGCCCGTCGGGCGAGGCCACGGCGAGGCCGTGCGCGTCGCCGGTGCCGGCACCCCAGCTGCCCACGACGTCGACGCCGCAGCGCAGCCCCTCGTTCGCGTGCGCGGCCAGCCACTCGCCGACCGCCGCCCCGGTGGGCCGCTCGACGTTCAGGTCGAAGCCCGACTCGGCCTCGGGCAGCGCCGCCTCGACGGTGGCGAACAGCCGCTCGCGCAGCACCCGGAACTCGAGGCCGTCGAAGACCTGGTGCACCTCGTCGCGGTCCCACTGGCGGCGCTCGAGGTCGGCGGGCTTCAGCGGCAGCTCGAGGTCGCGCACCAGTCCGTTGAGGCGCCGGTTGCGCAGCACGCCCTCGAGGTGCTCGCGCAGGTTGTCGCCGGCCTTGCCCTTGATCTGGTCGACGTTGGCCACCACGCCCTGCAGGCCGCCGTACAGGTTGATCCACTTGGCGGCCGTCTTCGGCCCGACGCCCGGGACGCCGGGCAGGTTGTCGCTGCTCTCGCCCACCAGCGCCGCCAGGTCGGGGTAGCGCTCGGGGGGCAGGCCGTAGCGCTCCTCGACCGCGGCCGGGGTCATGCGCGACAGCTCGCTGACGCCGCGCACCGGGTAGAGCACGGTGGTGCCCTCGTCGACCAGCTGGAAGGTGTCGCGGTCACCGGAGCAGACCAGCACGTGCAGGCCCTCGGCGCGGGCCTGGGTGGTGAGCGTCGCGATGACGTCGTCCGCCTCGAAGTGCTCGGCCTCGACCACGGGGATGCGCAGCGCGGCCAGCACCTCCTTGACCAGCGCCACCTGGCCTCGGAACTCGTCGGGCGTGGCCGAGCGGCCCGCCTTGTACTCCGCGTACTCCTCCGTGCGGAACGTCTGCCGGGAGATGTCGAAGGTGACCGCCACGTGCGTGGGGTCCTCGTCGCGCAGCAGGTTGATGAGCATCGAGGTGAAGCCGTAGACGGCGTTCGTCGGCTGCCCGGTAGTGGTCGAGAAGTTCTCGACCGGCAGGGCGAAGAAGGCCCGGTAGGCCAGCGAGTGGCCGTCGAGCAGCATCAACGTCGGCGTGCGCTGGGACCGGTCGGTGGTGGCTGGGCTCACGCGGCCACCCTAGGACGTGCCGCCGACAGCGCCGAACCGCTCAGCCGGTGGAGCGGGTGCGCAGCGCCAGCGCCCGGCTGCGGGCCCGCAGCGCGCGCCGCGCGGCCAGCGTGATGTCGATCGCCTCGTGCTCGCCGGCGGCCAGCCGACGCCGCAGGGCGGGGACCGAGGCCACCCGGCGCACGACGAACGGGCTGAACCCGAGCCGGGCGAAGAAGCGCTGGCAGTCGCGGCCGGACGCCGGGGCGCTGGTCGAGATCTGCCCGGCGCCGGACGCCTCCGCCGAGGTCGTGGCCCGGGCGATGAGCGCCCGGCCGACGCCCTTGCGCCGCACCTCGTCGAGCACGAAGAGGTGCTCGATGGCGACGGACGGTTCGTCGAGCAGCGGCATCAACGGCCCGTGCGACAGCACCACGAAGCCGACGTCGGCGCCGTCGACCCGGGCGAGGTGGGCCTCGACGCCGTCGCGGCGCAGCGCCGTGCTCAGCATCTGGCCGACCTCGTCGGCGTCCGAGACGCCGCGCTGCGACGTCCGCGACGCCACCCACAGCGTGGTCAGGGCCTGCACGTCGCCTGCGTCGTCGGGGTGCACCGACCGCACGAGCACCGAGCCTTGGGGCACTGCGCCTCCTCCTCGAGGTCCCAGGGCCCCACCCGGGACGAGCCGTCCGCTCACCGATCCGTCGCGAAACATAGCCCGTCCGGGCGGGTGGTGGAAGCCCTCCGGACGGGTCTCACGGAGCGTCACCGGACGCCGTGCAGGACGGTGACTAGACGTCGCCGCCCAGGTACGCGGCGCGGATCGAGTCGTCGGCCGCGAGGGCCTTGCCGGTGCCCTCCCGGACGATCTCGCCGGTCTCGAGGATGTACGCCTGGTCGGCCGTCTTCAGCGCCTGCGCGGCGTTCTGCTCGACCAGCAGGATGGTCGTGCCCTGCGCGTGGATCTCGCGGATGATGCTGAAGATCTGCGCGATGAGCTTGGGCGCCAAGCCCATCGACGGCTCGTCGAGCAGCAGCAGCCGCGGGTGCCCCATGAGGGCGCGACCCATCGCCAGCATCTGCTGCTCGCCGCCCGACATCGTGCCGGCGGCCTGCCCCACGCGCTCCTGCAGCCGCGGGAACAGCCCGAAGACCCGGTCGAGGTCGGCCCTGGCCGTCGCCTTGCGGTCCTTGCGGGTGTAGGCGCCCATCTCGAGGTTCTCGAGCACCGTCATGCCGGGGAACGTGCCGCGACCCTCGGGCGACTGGGTGATGCCCAGCTCGACCCGCTTGTGCGCCGGCATCGACGTGATGTCGTGACCGTCGAAGAGGATCCGCCCGGCCCGCACCGGGCGCAGGCCGGAGACGGTCTTCATCGTCGTGGTCTTGCCGGCGCCGTTGGCCCCGATCAGCGTCACGACGCTGCCCTCGGGCACCGTGAACGACACCTCGCGGATCGCCTCGATGCGGCCGTAGTTGACGCACAGGCCCTCGACCTCGAGCAGCGTCATGACGCACTCTCCTCGTCGTCCTCGTCGACGCCGAGGTACGCCGCGATCACCGCCGGGTTGTCGCGGATCTCGGCGGGCAGGCCCTCGGCGATCTTCTTGCCGAACTCCAGCACCACGATGCGGTCGGTCACGCCCATGACCAGCCGCATGTCGTGCTCGATGAGCAGCACGGTGTAGCCCTGGTCGCGGATGCGCCGGATGAGCTCCATGAGCTCGACCTTCTCGGCCGGGTTGAAGCCGGCCGCCGGCTCGTCGAGGCACAGCAGCTTCGGACCGGTGGCCAGCGCGCGGGCGATCTCGAGCCGCCGCTGGTCGCCGTACGGCAGGTTGCGGGCCAGCTCGTCGGCCCTCTTCGACAGCCCCATGAACTCGAGCAGCTCGCGGGCCCGCTCGTGGCCCTGCGCCTCCTCGTGGCGGTGCTGCGGCAGCCGGAACAGCGCCGACACCAGGCCCGTGCGGTGCCCGGCGTCCGCCCCGACGAGGATGTTCTCCAGCGCCGTCATGTTGCCGAACAGCCGGATGTTCTGGAACGTCCGCGCGATGCCCATGCGGGTGATCTCGAACTTCTTGCGGCGCCCCAGGTCGGCGCCCTCGAACTGCACCCGGCCGGACGTCGGGGTGTAGACCCCGGTCATCGCGTTGAAGCAGGTGGTCTTGCCGGCGCCGTTCGGGCCGATCAGCCCGAGGATCTCCCCCGGGCGGATGTCGAACGTCACGCCGTCCAGCGCGACCACGCCGCCGAAGCGGATCGTGACGTCCTGCATCGACAGCAGCGGCGCGGCGTCGGACGTCGGGCGCGACGCGGCGTCCGTCGTGAGCTCAGGCACGGGAGGCTCCTTCCTCGAGCTGCTCCAGGCGTTCGTCGACCTTCTTGGCGCGCACGCTGCGGCGCGGCGGGATGAGGCCCTGCGAGCGGAAGTTGGCCAGCACGATGAGCAGCACGCCGAAGATCAGCACGCGGTAGTCGGCGAACGGGCGGAACAGCTCGGGCAGGTACGACACCACGACGGCGCCGATGATGACGCCCCAGCGGTTGCCGGCGCCGCCCACCACGACGGCGGCGACGAACAGGATCGACAGCTGCGCGGTGAACGTGTCGGGGTTGATGAACCCCTGTCGGGTGGCGAACAGCGCCCCGGACAGGCCGCCGACGAAGGCGCCGATGGCGAACGCCAGCAGCTTGAACCGGAAGGTCGGCACGCCCATCAGCTCGGCGGCGTCCTCGTCCTCGCGGGTGGCCTCCCACGCCCGGCCCACCCGGCTGTTCTGCAGCGCCTTGTCGGCGAACAGGATCAGGATGATGACGGTGAGGGCCAGCCAGTAGTACGGGATGTAGTCGAGGATCCCGAAGGTCAGCACGCTGGTCTTCGTGCCGAGGTCGACCGACGCCGTGGCGCCCTGCCAGACCAGGTGCGGGATGCCGAAGAACTCGTGGCTGGGCGGCTTCGGGATGCTGCTGATGCCGGGCGCACCGCCGGTGAAGTTCGTGCTGTTCAGCAGGATCAGCCGGATGATCTCGCCGAAGCCGAGCGTCACGATGGCCAGGTAGTCACCGCGCACCCGCAGGGTGGGGGCGCCGAGCAGGATGCCGGACACCGTCGCCAGCAGCGCCGCGAGCGGCAGCAGGACGAGGAACGGGATCTTGCCGTGCAACGACCCCAGGATGCCGACCGTGTAGGCGCCGATGGCGTAGAAGCCGACGTACCCCAGGTCGAGCAGGCCGGCGTACCCCAGCACGACGTTCAGGCCGAGCGCGACGAGCACGTACGCCGCGACGTTGAACAGCACGCCGCCGAAGTCGCTCTCGGACGGCGACAGGTACGGCGGGTCGAGCAGCGGCAGCGCGTAGAGCAGCACGGCCAGCGCGACCATCAGCAGGATCTTGACCGGGCGCGGCAGGTCGGCCAGCCGGGCGAACGGGTTGCGGCGCCCGGGTTGCGTGCGACCGCCGTCGTTGGCCGGGCTCTTGGCGGTGGTGCTGGTGCTCATGCGCGGGACCTCCCGAGGGACTCGCCGAGCAGGCCGGTGGGCCGGAACAGCAGGATGACGACCAGCAGGAGGAACGCGACGACGTCCTTCCACTGCGAGCCGATGAGGGCGGAGCCGTAGTTCTCGGCGAGACCGAGCACGAACCCGCCCAGCAGCGCGCCGCGCACGTTGCCGATGCCACCGAGCACGGCGGCGGTGAACGCCTTGACGCCCAGGATGAAGCCGGCGTTCCAGCGGGTGGCACCGAACTTCATGACGTACAGCAACGCTGCACCGCCGGCCATCATGCCGCCGAGCAGGAAGGTGATCTGCACGACGCGGTCCTTGTTGACGCCCATCAGGGCGGCCGCCTCCTGGTCCATCGAGACGGCGCGGATGCCGCGGCCCAGGCGCGAGCGCCGGATGAACTGGTCGAGGGCGATCATCATCACGAGCGCGCCGACGATGACGATGATGTCCATGTTGCGGACGCTGTAGCCGCCGACGTCGAACAGCGGCACGGTGTTCACCGGGTTGGGGAAGCTCGCGTTGTCACGCGCCTTGCCCACGTAGGCCTGCAGGTTGTCGGCGAGCCCGAACCAGCCGGCGATCCGGTCGCGCAGACCCATGATCTCGCCGAGCACGAACGACGCGCCGATGGCGCTGATGAGCGCGACCAGCGGCGGGGCGTTCATCCGGCGCAGCCGCCGGTAGGCGACGCGCTCGACGAGCAGCGCCACCAGGCCGCTGGCGACCATGGCCGCGGCCAGCGCCAGCACGACGAGCGCGATGGTGGTGCCGACGCTGTGGTCCTTGCCGCCGCCGACGGCGACCATCGTCCACACCGCCGCGAAGCTGCCCCACATCCACACCTCGGAGTGGGCGAAGTTGATGAGGCGCAGGACGCCGTACACGAGCGTGTAGCCGAGGGCCACCAGCGCGTACACCGCCCCGAGCACGAGCGCCGTGACGGTCAGCGCCACGAAGTTGTCGAACAGGAAGCTGAAGTTCATCGGATCAGAGCTCTCCTCGCCCACCTGGACACGGCGACGCGGCCGGGGCTGCCCCCGGCCGCGTCAGCGTGTTCACGGACCTGCGGTCTCAGCGGTTCGCGCGGGTGCTACTTGATCTCCTGGTCGGGGACGATCTTGCCGCCCTCGACCTTGTAGGCCCACACCGAGACCTCGCTCGGCTCGCCCTTGTCGTCGAACTTCAGCTGCTTGGTGACGCCCGGCTGGTCGTAGCTCTTCACGAAGGAGAGCAGGTCGGCGCGGGTGGTCTTGCCGGCGGCGATGCCGTTCAGCAGGATCGTCGCGGCGTCGTAGCCCTCGGCCGAGTAGGTGGCCGGCTCGGCGTTGAAGGTCTTCTTGTAGTCGGCGTAGAACGTGCCGCCGGCCTTGTCCGGGGGCAGGCACGGGCAGGTCATGATCGTGCCCTCGGCGGCCTTCTCGCCGGCGGCCACGACGAAGCCCTCGTCCTTCACGCCGTCGCCCACGACCAGGGTCGCGTCGACACCGGCGTCGGTCATCTGCTTGCGGAGCAGGCCGGCCTCGGCGTAGTAGCCGCCGAAGAACACCGCGTCGGCGCTGGCCGCCTTGATCTTGGTGACGGTCGGCGAGAAGTCGGTCTGCTTGACCTGGATGGTGTCGGTCGCGACGACCGAGCTGCCCAGGGTGGACTTCACGATGTCGCCCAGGCCCTTGCCGTACTCCGAGGCGTCGTCGACGACGACGACCTTCTTGGCGTTCAGCACGGTGGAGATGTACTTCGCGGCGGCCGGGCCCTGCGAGGCGTCGTTGCCGAGCACGCGGAAGAAGGTCTTCCAGCCGTTGTCGGCCAGCGCCGGGTTCGTGGCGGACGGCGTGATGGTCACCAGGCCGGCCTCGTTGAACGCGGGGTCGGCGGCCTTGGACTCACCGGAGAACGCCGGGCCGACGATGCCGACTACCGACTTGTCGTCGATGGCCTTCTTGGCGAGCGCGGGGGCCTGCTCGGGTGCACCCTGGGAGTCGATGGAGTCCAGGGTGACCTTGCACTTCGGGCTCTTGGCGCTGTACTGGTCCAGGGCGAGCTTCACGCCGTTCTGGATGTTCTGGCCGAGGTTGGCCGCGTCACCGGTGAGCGCGCCGAAGAAGCCGATCTTCAGGGCGCAGCTCGAGCCGGACCCGCTGTCGCTGGCCGAGTCGGAGCCGGTGGTGCCGCCGCAGGCGGTCAGCGCGAGCGCTGCGACCGCCACCGGAACGGCGAGCTTGACGATGGAACGCACGTGGGTCCTCCACTGCTTGGTGACAGGACAGGCCGCGTCGGACGCCCCCGAGGGAGTCGCCCGGCCTGGATTCCCCGAACCCTAGACCGAAGGGCCGTCGATCCGACCCCACCCCGGCGCACGTGTGACCGTGTCGTGACCTAAGCCGTCATCGGGCAGGCGGAGCCGTGGACGCGGTCACCGCCGGGCACGCGCGACCCGGCCGACCGTCCAGGACGTGACCTGCGCCAGACCGACGGAGGACGGAACCTTGACCGACGTCAGTGCTTCGGGGTGCTCATGCCGGAGACGACGGCGTCGGCCACCTCGCGCATGCTGAGCCGGCGGTCCATCGACGTCTTCTGGATCCAGCGGAACGCCTCGGGCTCGCTCAGCCCGAGCCGCTTCATGAGCTCGCCCTTGGCGCGGTCGATCCGCTTGCGGGTCTCGAAGCGCTCGGTGAGGTCGGCGACCTCGGACTCGAGCGCGCGCATCTCGGCGTGCCGCGACAGCGCGATCTCCATCGCCGGCAGCAGGTCGGCCTTGGTGAACGGCTTCACCACGTAGGCCATCGCCCCCGCGTCGCGGGCCCGCTCGACCAGCTCGGCCTGGGAGAAGGCGGTGAGCATGACGCAGGCCGGTCCGCCGCCGGCGCCGATCGCCTCGGCCGCGGACAGACCGTCCATGACGGGCATCTTCACGTCGAGCACCACCAGGTCGGGGTCCAGCTCCTTGGCGAGCGCCACCGCCTGCTCGCCGTCGCCGGCCTCGCCGACGACGTCGTAGCCCTCCTCGCGCAGCATCTCGACCAGGTCGAGGCGGATCAGCGCCTCGTCCTCGGCCACGACGACGCGGCGGGTGGGGCGGGGGGCGGGGGCTGCGCTGTCGGCCATGCGCCGGAGTCTACTGACGACCCGTTACCCTCGTGGAGCCACTCCGGCGCCGGGTTGGTGGAACGGCATACACGGTGGTCTCAAACACCACTGCCCGAGAGGGCTTGCGGGTTCGAGTCCCGCACCCGGCACCCCTGCAGCGCTCCCCCGGCGGGGTCAGTGCTCGATGTCGCCCGGCTCGCCGCTGTCGCGGTACGCCGGCGCCACGCCGTCCGTCGCGTCACCCAGCCGGTGCACGCGCAGCGCGTTCGTCGAGCCGGGGATCCCGGGCGGCGAGCCGGCCACGACGACCGCGACGTCGCCGCGCTCGAGGCGGTGGTCGGCGAGCATCAGCTGGTCGACCTGGCGCACCATCTCGTCGGTGTGCTTCACCGTGGGCGTCAGGAAGGTCTCGACGCCCCACGACAGCGCCAGCTGCGAGCGCACGACGGGCTCGGGGGTGAACGCCAGCAGGGGGATCTTCGACCGCAGCCGCGACATGCGCCGCGCCGAGTCGCCGCCCTGCGTGAAGACCGCGAGCACGTCGACGTCGAGCTGCTCGCCCACCGTGGTGGCGGCCAGGGTGATCGCCCCGCCCTTCGTGCGGGGCGACGTGCCCAGCGGCACGATGCGCTCGAGGCCGTGCTCCTCGGTGTTCTGGATGATGCGGGCCATCGTCTCGACGGTGTGCACGACGTGCTTGCCGACGCTGGTCTCCCCCGACAGCATCAGCGCGTCGGCGCCGTCGAGCACCGCGTTGGCGGCGTCGGAGGCCTCGGCGCGGGTGGGCCGCGAGTTCTCGATCATCGACTCGAGCACCTGCGTGGCGACGATGACCGGCTTGGCGTTGCGGCGGGCCAGCTCGACCGCGCGCTTCTGCACCAGCGGCACCTGCTCGAGCGGCAGCTCGACGCCCAGGTCGCCGCGGGCGACCATGATGCCGTCGAAGGCGCGCACGACCTCCTCGAGGTTGTCGACGGCCTGCGGCTTCTCGACCTTCGCGATGACCGGGAGCCGCACGCCCTCCTCGTCCATGATCTTGCGGACGTCGTCGGCGTCGGCGGCGGTGCGCACGAACGACAGCGCGATCCAGTCGGCGCGCAGCTTCAGCGCCCAGCGGAGGTCCTGCTCGTCCTTCTCCGACAGCGCCGGCACGCTGACCGCGACGCCGGGCAGGTTCAGGCCCTTGTGGTTCGAGACCGGCCCGCCCTCGACGACCCGCGTGGTGACCCGCGGCCCGTCGACCGACACGACCTCGACCATGACCTTGCCGTCGTCGATGAGCACCTTGTCGCCGGGGCCGACGTCGCCGGGCAGCCCCTTGTAGGTGGTGCCGCACAGCTCCTTCGTGCCCTCGACGTCCTCGGTGGTGATCGTGAACAGGTCGCCGGGCTCGAGCACCTCGCGGCCGTTCACGAAGTTGCCCAGGCGGATCTTCGGGCCCTGCAGGTCGACCAGGACGGCGACCGCGCGGCCGGTCTCGTCGCTGGCCCGCCGCACGTGCGCGTAGGTCTCCTCGTGCACCTCGTAGGCACCGTGGCTGAGGTTCAGCCGGGCGACGTCCATGCCCGCCTCGACGAGCTGGCGGATGGTGTCGTAGTCCGAG
Organism: Angustibacter aerolatus; assembly: GCF_054776675.1. Classification (NCBI taxonomy): domain Bacteria; kingdom Bacillati; phylum Actinomycetota; class Actinomycetes; order Kineosporiales; family Kineosporiaceae; genus Angustibacter; species Angustibacter aerolatus. Next base: position 11,719 of record NZ_BAAHBM010000006.1, on the reverse strand, counting down.
CTGGCAGGCCCGAGGGTGCAGACGATCTTCGCGCGACGCATGGGTGTGAGCCTAGTCACCGGCCCGCGCCCCCGGACGTCGGGGCCCACCTCGTGGACACCCGTCGTCGTGCGCCGCGGTCAGGCCGTGAGCGGCCGGTCGGTGGGCCGGATCGGGCTCGGCAGCCGGGTGGCCCCGGACAGGAAGCGGTCGACCGCGGCGGCGCACGACCGCCCCTCGGCGATCGCCCACACGATGAGCGACTGGCCGCGCCCGGCGTCGCCGGCGACGTAGACCCCGCGCTGCGTGGTGGCGAAGTCGCCGTCGCGGCGCACGTTGCCGCGCTCGTCGAGCTCGACGCCCAGCTGGGCCACCACGCCGTCGCGCTCGGGACCGGTGAAGCCCATGGCCAGCAGCACCAGCTGCGCGGGGATCTCGCGCTCGGACCCCTCGACCGGCTCGAACCGACCGTTGCGCAGCTCGACCTCGACCAGCCGCAGCGCCCCGACCCGCCCGGTGCCGTCGTCGACGAGCGCCTGGGTGTTCACGGCGTACTGCCGGTCGCCACCCTCCTCGTGCGCGCTGGCCACCCGGTACGTCATGGGGTAGGTCGGCCAGGGCTGGTGCCCAGGACGCTCCTCCGGCGGGCGCGGCATGATCTCGAGCTGCGTCACCGAGCGGGCGCCCTGCCGCAGGGCGGTGCCCAGGCAGTCGGCACCGGTGTCGCCGCCGCCGATGATCACGACGTCCTTGCCCTCGGCGGTGACCTGCCCCTCGGGCTGGGCACCCAGGGCGGCGCGGTTCGCCGGCGGCAGGAAGTCCATGGCCTGCAGCACGCCGTCGAGCTCGCGCCCGGGCACCGGCAGGTCGCGCGGCACGGTCGAGCCGGTGGCCAGCACCACGGCGTCGTAGCGGTCACGCAGCTGCTGCCCGGTGATCTGGGTGCCGACGGCCACGCCGGGGCGGAACCGGGTGCCCTCGGCCTCCATCTGCTGCAGGCGGCGGTCGAGCACCGCCTTCTCCATCTTGAACTCGGGGATGCCGTAGCGCAGCAGCCCGCCGATGCGGTCGGCGCGCTCGTAGACCGCGACCGTGTGGCCGGCCCGGGTGAGCTGCTGGGCGACCGCGAGGCCGGCCGGGCCGCTGCCGACGACGGCCACCGTCTTGCCGGTGAGCCGCTCGGGCGGCAGCGGCGCGATGCCGCCGGCGGCCCAGGCGCGGTCGACGATCGACACCTCGATCTGCTTGATGGTCACCGGCGGCTGGTTGATGCCGAGCACGCAGGCCGACTCGCACGGGGCCGGGCACAGCCGCCCGGTGAACTCCGGGAAGTTGTTGGTGGCGTGCAGCCGCTCGATGGCGTCGCGCCAGTCCTCGCGCCAGGTGAGGTCGTTCCACTCCGGGATGAGGTTGCCCAGCGGGCACCCGCTGTGGCAGAACGGGATGCCGCAGTCCATGCAGCGCCCGGCCTGCCGCCGCAGCTGGTCACCCGGCTGCTGCTCGTAGACCTCGCGCCAGTCCTGCAGCCGCAGCGGCACCGGCCGGCGGGTCGGCAGCTCGCGCTCGCGCGTGACGAGGAAGCCCTTCGGGTCAGCCACGGGAAGCCTCCACGATCCGTGCGAACACCTCGTTGCCGTCGGGGTCGAGCCCCTCGGCCACCGCCTGCTCGCGCACCTCGACCACCACGCGGTAGTCGCGCGGCAGCACCTTCGTGAACCGGGCCCGCCCGGCGGTCCAGTCGTCGAGCAGCGCGCCGGCGACCGCCGACCCCGTCTCGTCGCGGTGCTCGACCAGCAGCGCCCGCACCACCTCGGCGTCGGCGTCGGTGAGCGCGGTCAGCTCGAGCTCGCCCGCGGCGAGCGAGCTGGGGTTGACCCGGGCGCGGTCGAGGTCGAGCACGTACGCCGTGCCGCCGGACATGCCCGCGGCGACGTTGCGGCCGGTGGGGCCGGCGATCACCACGGTGCCGCCCGTCATGTACTCGAGCGCGTGGTCGCCCACGCCCTCGACGACCGCGGTGGCGCCGGAGTTGCGCACGCAGAACCGCTCCCCCGCCAGGCCGCGCACGAACACGCTGCCGGCGGTGGCGCCGTACGCGACCACGTTGCCGGCGACCACGTTCTGCTCGGCGACGAGGGTGCTCTCGTGCTGCGGGCGGACGACGAGCCGGCCGCCGGACAGCCCCTTGCCGAGGTAGTCGTTGGTGTCGCCGAGCAGCCGCAGCGTGACGCCGCGCGGCACGAAGGCCCCGAACGACTGGCCGGCCGAGCCGGTGAGCGTGACGTCGACCGTGCCCTCGGCCAGCCCCTGCGGGTACCGCTTGGTCACCTCGTGGCCGAGCATCGTGCCGACGGTGCGGTTCACGTTGCGCACCGGCAGCGTGATGCGCACCGGCTCGGCGTGCTCGAGCGCGTCGCGGCTCAGCGCGATCAGCTCGTGGTCGAGCGCCTTCTCCAGGCCGTGGTCCTGCCCGACGACCCGATGGCGCGGGGTGCCCTCGGGCAGCCCCGGGTCGGCGAGCACCGGCCGCAGGTCGAGGCCGGAGGCCTTCCAGTGGTCGACGGCGCGGCGGGGGTCGAGCAGGTCGACGCGGCCGACGGCCTCGTCGATGCTGCGCAGCCCGAGCGCGGCCAGGTGCTGGCGCACCTCGGTGGCGACGTACTCGAAGAACGTCTCGACGAACTCCGGCTTGCCGCTGAACCGCTCGCGCAGCTGCGGGTTCTGCGTGGCGACGCCGACCGGGCAGGTGTCGAGGTGGCAGACGCGCATCATGATGCAGCCGCTCACCACGAGCGGTGCGGTGGCGAAGCCGAACTCCTCGCCGCCGAGGAGCGCGGCCACCACGACGTCGCGGCCGGTCTTCAGCTGGCCGTCGACCTGCACGACGATGCGGTCGCGCAGCCCGTTGAGCATCAGCGTCTGCTGGGTCTCGGCCAGCCCGAGCTCCCAGGGCGCGCCGGCGTGCTTGAGGCTGGTGAGCGGCGAGGCGCCGGTGCCGCCGTCGTGCCCGCTGATCAGCACGACGTCGGCGTGCGCCTTGCTGACGCCGGTGGCGACCGTGCCGACCCCGACCTCGGACACCAGCTTCACGTGCACCCGAGCCGCCGGGTTGGCGTTCTTCAGGTCGTGGATGAGCTGGGCGAGGTCCTCGATCGAGTAGATGTCGTGGTGCGGGGGCGGCGAGATGAGGCCGACGCCGGGCGTGCTGTGCCGGGTCTTGGCGACCCACGGGTACACCTTGTGCGCCGGCAGCTGACCGCCCTCACCCGGCTTGGCACCCTGCGCCATCTTGATCTGCAGGTCGTCGGCGTGGGTGAGGTACAGGCTGGTGACGCCGAACCGGCCGGACGCCACCTGCTTGATGGCGCTGCGCCGCACCGGGTCGAGCAGCCGGTCGTCGTCCTCGCCGCCCTCGCCGGTGTTCGACCGGGCGCCGATCCGGTTCATCGCGACGGCGAGCGTCTCGTGCGCCTCCTGGCTGATCGAGCCGTAGCTCATGGCGCCGGTCGAGAACCGGCGCATGATCGACTCGATCGGCTCGACCTCCTCCAGCGGGATCGCACGCTGCTCGTCGGCCCGCAGCCGCAGCAGCCCGCGCAGCGTCATGAGCCGCTCGCTCTGCTCGTCGACCCGGCTCGTGTACTGCTGGAAGACGTCGAACCGGCGCGCCCGCGTGGCGTGCTGCAGGCGGAACACCGTCTCGGGGTCGAACAGGTGCGGCTCGCCCTCGCGCCGCCACTGGTACTCGCCGCCCACGTCGAGCCGGCGGTGCGCCAGCTTCACGCCGTCCGGCGGGTACGCGCTGGCGTGCCGGCGGGCGGTCTCGGCGGCGACGACGTCGAGGCCGATGCCGCCCAGCTGCGAGGTGGTGCCGGTGAAGAACTCGTCGACGAGCGCCTGCGACAGGCCGATCGCCTCGAACACCTGCGCCCCGCGGTACGAGGCCACCGTCGAGATGCCCATCTTGCTCATGACCTTCAGGACGCCCTTGCCGAGCGCCTTGATGAGGTTGCGGACGGCGACCGCCGGGGCGACGTCGCCGAGCCGGCCCTGCCGGGCGAGCACCTCGGCGGACTCCATCGCGAGGTAGGGGTTGACCGCCGCCGCGCCGAACCCGATGAGCAGCGCGACGTGGTGCACCTCGCGCACGTCGCCGGCCTCGACCAGCAGGCCGACCTGGGTGCGGGTCTTGGCGCGGATGAGGTGGTGGTGCACCGCCGAGGTCAGCAGCAGGGACGGGATCGGCGCCAGGTCGCGGCCGGAGTCGCGGTCGGAGAGGACGACGAAGCGCGCGCCGGCCTCGATGGCGTCGCTGACCTCCTCGAAGATCGCGTGCAGTCGCGCCCGCAGCGCCCGGCTGCCGCCGCGCACGTCGTACAGCCCGGACACCACGGTGGTCGCGTAGCCGGGGAGGTCGCCGTCGGCGTTGACGTGCACGATCTTGGCCAGCTCGTCGTTGTCGATCACCGGGAACGGCAGCGACAGCAGGCGCACGTGGGCCGGCGTGGCCTCGAGCACGTTGAGCTCGGGCCCCATGAAGGTGCCGAGCGAGGTGACGAGCTCCTCGCGGATGGCGTCCAGCGGCGGGTTGGTGACCTGCGCGAAGAGCTGCGTGAAGTAGTCGAAGAGCAGCCGGGGGCGCGCCGACAGCACCGCGATGGGCGAGTCGGTGCCCATCGACCCGATCGGCTCCGCACCGGCGCGCGCCATCGGCGCGACCAGCAGGCGCAGCTCCTCCTCGGTGTAGCCGAAGGTCTGCTGGCGCCGCACGACGGACGCCGGGGTGTGCACGACGTGCTCGCGCTCGGGCAGGTCCTTCAGCTCGATGACGCCGGCGTGCAGCCAGTCGGCGTAGGGGTGCTCGGCCGCCAGCTGCGACTTGATCTCGTCGTCGTCGACCAGCCGGCCGTGCTCGGTGTCGACGAGGAACATCCGGCCCGGCTGCAGCCGGCCCTTGCGGACGACGGTGGCCGGGTCGAGGTCGAGCACGCCGACCTCGCTGGCCAGCACCACGAGGCCGTCGTCGGTCACCCAGTAGCGCCCGGGCCGCAGGCCGTTGCGGTCGAGCACCGCGCCGACCAGCGTGCCGTCGGTGAACGTGACGCAGGCCGGGCCGTCCCACGGCTCCATGAGCGCGGAGTGGAACTCGTAGAACGCCCGCCGCGCGGGGTCCATCTCGGTGTGGTTCTCCCACGCCTCGGGGATCATCATCAGCACGGCGTGCGGCAGCGGGCGCCCCGCCAGGTGCAGCAGCTCGAGCACCTCGTCGAAGGACGCCGAGTCGCTGGCGTCGTCGGAGCAGATCGGCAGCACCCGCTCGAGGTCGCCGCCGGCCAGCAGCTCGCTGCTGAGCAGGCTCTCGCGGGCCGCCATCCAGTTGCGGTTGCCCTTGACGGTGTTGATCTCACCGTTGTGCGCGATCATCCGGAACGGGTGCGCCAGCGGCCACGACGGGAAGGTGTTCGTGCTGAACCGCGAGTGCACGATCGCCAGCTCGGTGGCGAACCGGCGGTCGGACAGGTCGGGGAAGAACGGCTCGAGCTGGCCGGTGGTCAGCATGCCCTTGTAGACGAGCGTGCGCCCCGACAGCGACGGGAAGTAGACGTCGAGCTCGTGCTCGGCGCGCTTGCGCAGCACCCAGGACCGGCGCTCGAGGTCGAGCCCGCTCACCGGGGCGCGGTCGGCGGCGCCGCTCACGACGACCTGCGCGAACCACGGCATGCAGCGGCGGGCGGCCTCGCCCACCAGGTCGGCGGTCACCGGCACGTCGCGCCAGGCCAGCACCTGCAGCCCCTCGGCGGCGGCCAGCGCACCGATCCGGGCGACGACGGCCGCCCGCTCGGTGGCGTCGGTCGGCAGGAACGCGTTGCCGACGGCGTACGACCCGGCCGGCGGCAGCTCGACGTCGAGCACCGCGCGGAGGAACTCGTCGGGGACCTGCGACAGGATGCCGGCGCCGTCGCCGACGTCGGGGTCGGCGCCGACCGCGCCGCGGTGGTCGAGGTTGCGCAGCGCCGTGAGCGCGTGCTCGACGACGTCGTGGCCGGCGTGGCCGCGCATCGTGGCGATGAGCGCGACACCGCAGGCGTCGTGCTCGTGGCGGCCGTCGTAGAGGCCGCTGGGGGCGGGTCGCGCAGAGAAGCTGGAGATCCCCACGGGTGTCACCGTCCTCACCGTCGTGCTGTGACACCCCGGCCGGCGGCCGGGGTCACGGGTGCGGCCGCCCGGTGCGAACCACCCCGGCACGGCCCCACGGAGGCGGCGTCGACCCGTGGTTCGCGGTCACTCTACCCCGCGTTTCCAGCGGGTTACACGTCTTGCGGAGTGGGAACCTCGTCCAGATGGTGAGATCTCCTGCGGGCCGCCCGCTCCTGCCGGACGAACATCGCGAGGCCGCCGAGGAAGACCAGGACGGACACCCAGTCGTTGAGCCGCAGGCCCAGGACGTGGACCGCCTCGTCGATGCGCAGGTACTCGAACCAGAACCGGCCGAAGGTGTAGAGCATCACGTAGAGCGCGAAGGCCCGGCCCCCCGACAGGTCGCGCCGGCGCCCGACCAGCACGATCACCAGCGCGATCACCAGGCACCACAGCGACTCGTACAGGAACGTCGGGTGGTAGGTGCCCGGCAGCAGCACCGGCTGCCCGCTCGCGTCGGTCACCGCGCGCCCGGCGGACTGGTCCCACTCGTGCACCTGCAGGCCCCAGGGCAGGTCGGTGCGTCGGCCGAACAGCTCGTTGTTGAACCAGTTGCCGAACCGGCCCGCGGCCTGCGCGACGGCGAGGCCCGGCGCCGCGGCGTCGGCGAACAGCACGAACTGCACGCCGGCCCGGCGGCAGCCGATCCAGGCGCCGAGCGCGCCCAGCGCCACCGCGCCCCAGATGCCGAGGCCGCCCTGCCACAGCTTGAGCGCGTCGACCGGGTGCCCGCCCTCGCCGAAGTACGCGGCCGGTGAGGTGATCACGTGGTAGATCCGCGCGCCGACGATGCCGAACGGCACGGCCCACGCCGAGACGTCGAGCACCAGGCCGGACGGTCCGCCGGCCGCGGCCACGCGCCGCTCGGCGATGCGCACCGCCAGCACGATGCCGAGCAGGATGCACAGCGCGTAGGCCCGCACCGGCAGCGGGCCGAGGTGCCAGACCCCCTGCGAGGGGCTGGGGATGGCCGCCAGCACCTGACCCGACAGCGCCGGCAGCGCCGAGACCCCGGCCACCAGCCCCGCGCTCACCCCGCCACCGCCGCCCGGCCCGAGCGCACGCCCTCGGCGAGCTCGGCGGTCAACCGCGCGACGGCCTCGACCCCCCGCTGCGGCGACCCCGCGTCGACGGCCTCGACCAGGCAGCGCACCAGCGCCGAGCCCACGATCACGCCGTCCGCGAAGCCCGCGACCTCCGCGGCCTGCCGGCCGTCGGCGACGCCCACCCCGACGCACACCGGGACGTCGGTGACGCCGCGGGTGCGCTCGACGAGCACCCTCGCCGCGTCGTCGAGCCGGGCGCGCTCGCCGGTGACCCCCATGACGGCGGTCGCGTAGACGAAACCGCGGCAGGCCGCGGTCGTCGAGGCCAGGCGCGCGTCGGTCGAGCTCGGGGCCACGAGGAAGACCCGGTCGAGGTGGTGCCGGTCGGACGCCGCGAGCCAGTCCTCGGCCTCGTCCGGGATGAGGTCGGGGGTGATCAGCCCGGCGCCCCCCGCGGCGGAGAGGTCGGCGGCGAAGGCGTCGACGCCGTGCCGGTCGACGAGGTTCCAGTACGTCATGACCTCGGCCGGCGCCCCGGCCGCGGCCACCGCCTCGACGGCGGTGAAGACGTCGTGCACCCGGCTGCCGCCGCGCAGCGCCGCCTCGACCGCGTGCTGGATGATCGTGCCGTCCATCAGCGGGTCGCTGTACGGCACGCCGATCTCGACGACGTCGGCACCGGCCTCGACCATCGCCTGCATCGCCGCGACCGACGTCGGCACGTCGGGGTAGCCCACCGGCAGGTAGGTGATGAGCGCCGCCCGCCCCTCGGCGCGGGCCCGCTCGAGCGCCTGCTGCGCCGACCGGCCGCTCACCAGCCGCTCCCCTCGGCCTCGTCGACCGGCTCGGACGCCTTAAGCGCCTCGGCCTCGACCAGCTCCTGCGGCTCGACCAGCCCGAACCAGCGCGCCGCGGTGTCGACGTCCTTGTCGCCGCGGCCCGACAGGTTGACCAGCAGCACGGCGTCCGGGCCGAGCTCGCGGCCCACCTGCATGGTGCCGGCCAGGGCGTGCGCGCTCTCGATCGCCGGGATGATCCCCTCGGTGCGGCACAGCAGGCCGAACGCCTCCATGGCCTGCGCGTCCGTGACCGGGCGGTACTCGGCGCGCCCGGTGTCGTGCAGGAACGAGTGCTCGGGGCCGACGCCCGGGTAGTCGAGCCCGGCCGAGATCGAGTGGCTCTCGACGGTCTGCCCGTCGTCGTCCTGCAGCACGTAGGTGCGCGAGCCGTGCAGCACGCCGGACGAGCCGCCGGTGATGGACGCCGCGTGCCGGCCGGTCTCGACGCCGGCGCCGCCCGCCTCGAGACCGACCAGCCGGACGCCGTCGTCGTCGAGGAAGGACTGGAAGATGCCGATCGCGTTCGAGCCGCCGCCGACGCAGGCCAGCACGACGTCGGGCAGCCGGCCGACGAGCTCGAGGGTCTGCGCGCGCGCCTCGTCGCCGATCACCTTGTGCAGCCGGCGCACCAGCGTGGGGAAGGGGTGCGGGCCGGCGACCGTGCCGATCAGGTAGTGCGTGCTGTCGACGCTGGCGACCCAGTCGCGCATCGCCTCGTTCATCGCGTCCTTGAGGGTGCGCGACCCGCTGGTGACCGGCACGACCTCGGCACCCAGCAGCTTCATGCGGGCGACGTTCAGCGCCTGGCGGCGGGTGTCCTCCTCGCCCATGTAGACCACGCACTCGAGACCGAGCAGCGCCGCCGCGGTGGCCGAGGCGACGCCGTGCTGGCCGGCGCCGGTCTCGGCGATGATCCGCGACTTGCCCATCCGCTTGGTGAGCAGCGCCTGCCCGAGCACGTTGTTGATCTTGTGCGAGCCGGTGTGGTTCAGGTCCTCGCGCTTGAGCAGCACCCGGGCGCCGCCGGCGTGCTCGGCGAAGCGCGGCGCCTCGGTCAGCAGGCTCGGCCGGCCGGTGTAGGTGCGGTGCAGCTCGTCGAGCTGCGCCACGAAGGCCGGGTCGTCGAAGGCCGCGGCCGCCGCGGCGTCGAGCTCGTCGAGCGCCGCCACCAGCGCCTCGGGCACGTAGCGGCCGCCGTACGGGCCGAAGCGCCCCGGGCGGGCGGCCGGGTCCGCGGGCGGGACGGCGGGACGACCGGGTGCGGCGGTGGGGCCTGTCATGGGGTGATCCTCTCAGGCCCCGGGCCCCGCGGTCACGGGCCCGCCCCGGTGCGACCCGGCGTCAGGGGCGGTGCGAGCGCAGCGCCGGGTGCGCACCGGCGGCGACCAGGTCGTCGACCACGGCGCGCGGGTCGTCGCCGCGCACCAGGCTCTCGCCGACGAGCACGGCGTCGGCGCCGTGGCGGGCGTGCTCGATGACGTCGCGGGTGTCGCGGACGCCGGACTCGGCGACCCGCACCACGCCGTCCGGCACGTGGGGTGCCAGCCGGGCGAAGGTGTCGCGGTCGACCTCGAGGGTGCGCAGGTTGCGGGCGTTCACGCCGATGATGCGGGCGCCGGCGTCGACCGCGCGCTCCAGCTCGTCGCGGTCGTGCACCTCGACCAGCACCGACAGCCCGAGGCTGAGCGCCCGCTCGTGCAGGCTGACCAGGGCCTCCTGCTCGAGCGCGGCGACGATCAGCAGCACGACGTCGGCGCCGTGGGCCCGTGCCTCCCACAGCTGGTAGCTGGTGACGATGAAGTCCTTGCGCAGCACCGGCACGTCGACGGCGCCACGCACCGCGACCAGGTCGTCGAGGCTGCCGCCGAAGCGCCGGCCCTCGGTGAGCACGCTGATCACGGCGGCCCCGCCGGCCTCGTACTCGGCGGCCAGGTGGGCCGGGTCGGCGATGGTCGCCAGCGCACCCTTGCTGGGGCTGGCCCGCTTCACCTCGGCGATCACCTGCACGCCGTCGGCGCGCAGCGTCGCCAGCCCGTCGACGCAGGGACGGGCGCGCTGCGCCTTCTCGCGCAGGTCGTCGAGCGAGACCGCGGCCTGGCGCAGCGCGAGGTCCTCGCGGACCCCCGCGACGATGTCGTCGAGCACGGTCATCGTGCCGTTCCCCTCAGTCGGTCGCGCGCCCCGCTCGCGGACGCCGCTGCCGGGATCCTAGGCGGTGCCCCGCCCGGGTCGCGTGACGGGTGCGTGGGCGACCACCACGTGGGACGGCGCCGTCGGTCGTGCTCGTCGTCAGGGCGCGAGCCAGGCGGTCGCCGGCACGTTGCGCAGCACCCAGAACGCGACGACGACGCCGAGCGCCGTCCAGATCAGCCACGCCGGCGCCACCCGCGTGCGGACGCCGCCGGTGACCGCCCGCCGGGTCCAGCGCAGCCAGGTCGCGGCGAGCACGACGAGCGCCACGACGCCGAGCGGGTTGCGGGCCACCATCGTGGCGGGGTCGCCGTGCGCCAGGGCGTGCACCATGCGCAGCGACCCGCAGCCGGGGCAGTACAGGCCGGTGACGGCGAGGAAGGGGCAGGTCGGGTAGTGCCCGGCCTGGTTGGGGTCGACGGTGCCGACCAGCGCGACGGCCGCGGCGGCAGCCGCCGCGACCGTCGCCGGGCCGACGCCGCGGCGCCACGCCGGCCGGGGATCCCGGCCGACGGGCGCCTGCAGCGTCGAGGTCATGCCTAGTTGCTGATCGAGCTGCTGCTGCTGCCGACCACGCCGAGCACGACGACCAGCACGATGTACAGCACGGCCACGATCACACCGGCGATCGCCGACCAGATCGCGAACTGCTTCGCCTTGCGCGACGAGTCCTGGGCCCCCGCCACGTCGCCGCCGGCGTACTTGCCGTTCACCTGGGCCGAGAACACGATCGACACCACGCCGAGCGGCAGGCAGCAGAAGATCGTGGTCAGGATGGCCCACACCAGGTAGTTCGGCGGGGGCGGACCGGCCGGTCCGCCGTACCCACCGAAGCCGCCGCCCTGAGGCGGCGGGCTGCCGTAGGACGGCCCGTCCCCTCCCGGGAACTGCGTCATGTCTGTTCTCCCCTCCAGAGGTGCGCGCGAACGCGCACGACGACCGACGGTCGTCGACGGAGGGACCCTAGCGGGCGGTCGTGGCCCGGCGCTGGCGTCCGCGCAGGTCGGGCCCGGTCGGCTCAGCCCTTGGACTGCGCGGAGTCGGCCTCGACAGCCGGCTTGAACGAGCCGTAGCCGGCCATCGACAGCACCTTGCCCACGACGAGCCCGGCGACGACCACGACCACGCCGATCACGGTGAGCAGCACCGAGGTGAACACCACCGCGAGGGCGACCACGAGCGCGCCGATCATGATCAGGCCGACGCAGGCCCAGGCGGCTGGGGTGTTGCCGTGGTCTTCGTGCTCGGCCATGGGTGCTCCTCGGGCGTGCGGGGGTCGGACGGCACTCAGTCTGCCAGGCCGGGTGCGGGGCCGCGGCCCGGCGGGCGCGTGGCGACGTCGGTGCGGAGGTCGGTGCCGGCGTCGGCGGGGTCGGACGCCGGCTCGGCGTCGGTCGGGTCGTCGCCGCGGCTCAGGGCGTCCCAGGCCAGGCCGGGGTCGTCGGACGGCGCGGCGGCGGCCGGTCG
>NZ_BAAHBM010000005.1:0-84203 GCF_054776675.1 Angustibacter aerolatus | reverse complement strand
GCTCGGTCGCGGCGGGCTCGGTTGCGGCGGGCTCGGCTGCGGCGGGCTCTGCTGCCACGGGCTCGGACGACGCGGCGTCGGGCGCACCGTCGGGCTCGGGCGCGGCCTCGGCCTGCGGTGCGGCGTCCGCACCCGTGGCGTCGCCGACCGGCTGGGCGCCGTCGTCGGGTCGTCCGGCGTCCTCGGACGTGGTGGGGGGCACCTGCGGCTCGTCGCCGGAGGTGGTGGTCTCGCTCTGCGTCTCGCTCATGCCGGCTTCACCGCGATGGACTCGATGTCGATGGCTTCCTTCGGGCTGCCGTCAGGCTGTCCGTCGGAGGTGCCCTTGTCCGCGACGCCCTGGACGACGTCGAGGCCCTTCGTGACCCTGCCGAAGATGCTGTAGCCGCCGCCGTCGGTGGGGAGGGTGCTGTCACCCCACGTGACGAAGAACTGGCTGCCGTTGGTGTTCGGGTCGTTGCCGCGGGCCATCGCGAGCGTACCGGCCGGGTACTTCCCGTCGGCCGGGGCGTTCTCGATGCCGTACCCGTACCCGGGCCCGCCGGTGCCCTTGCCGGTCGGATCGCCGCACTGCAGCACCTGCAGCGGAGCGCTGAGCGTCAGCCGGTGGCAGGGCGTCTTGTCGTAGTAGCCGTCGCGCGCCAGGAAGAGGAACGACGACACCGTCTGCGGGGCCTCGTCGCCGTACAGCTCCATCGTCACGACGCCCCGGTTCGTGGTGACGGTGGCGGTCCACCGCTTCCCCTCGGCGAGGGTCGTCGGAGGAGCGGAGGGGTACTGCTTGGGGCCCGTGCTCGACGTGGCCCGGGTGGCCGGGGGGTCGCCCACCAGCCTGGTCAGCGCCAGCACGCCGCCGACGACGACCAGCACCGCGACCACCGCGCCGACGACCTGCTGGTTGCGCCGCTGCCGCTGGGCGCGGGCCTGCTGGCTCACCTGACGCCGCGCGTAGCGGCGCCTGGCCCGCTCGCGGTCGCGGTCGATCGGCACGCGTCGTCCTCCTGCTCGCTGGTGGCCGCCCGGCCCGTTCCGGCGGTCAGTGTAGGCACTGGACGTCCGTCGAGCCGGGGCACGAGCGGTCGTCGCTGGTCACGAACCGGTCACCATCGGGGCAGGGCCTAGGGTGGTGGCCGTGCTGGTCACCGGGTTCCCGAGCGCGCTCTTCGGCACGAACTGCTACGTGGTGGCGACCGCCGCTGGCGAGGAGTGCGTGGTCGTCGACCCGGGCATCGAGGTCGTCGGGCAGCTCACCGAGGTGCTGCGCGAGCTGCGGCTGCGGCCGGCCGCGGTGGTGCTCACGCACGGGCACGTCGACCACACGTACTCGGTGACGCCGGTGTGCGGCGCCCACGGCGTGGCGGCCTACGTGCACGCCGACGACCGGTACCGCCTGGTCGACCCGCTCGGCGAGATCGCCTCGACGGGGCTGCTCGCCGCGCTCGAGCAGCAGTTCGGCAGGGCCGCGACCTGGGCCGAGCCGAGCGACGTCGTCGAGATCGGCGAGGGCGCGGCGCTCGAGCTGGCGGGCCTGCGCCTGCAGGTGTCGCACGCGCCCGGCCACACCGAGGGATCGGTGATGCTCGGGGTCGAGGGCGTGCCCGACGGCGCTCCGGACGGCGTGACCCGCACCCTGCTCACCGGCGACGTCCTGTTCGCGGGCAGCATCGGCCGCACCGACCTGCCGGGCGGCGACCACGCGGCGATGCTGCGCTCGCTCGAGCATCGCGTGCTCACCCAGCCCGACGACACGCTGGTGCTGCCCGGCCACGGCCCGGCCACGACCATCGCCCGCGAGCGGGCCACCAACCCGTACCTGCGCGACCTCGTCGCCTGACGAGCACGCGCCCCGGCCCCACCCCCGGAGGACCTGCACCGTGCCCCGCCCCACGCCCCTGTCCGGTTACCCCGAGTGGCTGCCCGCGCAGCGCGCCGTCGAGCAGCAGGTCGTCGACGAGCTGCGTCGCACGTTCGAGCTGCACGGCTTCGCCGGCATCGAGACGCGCGCCGTCGAGCCGATGTCGCAGCTGCTGCGCAAGGGCGAGATCGACAAGGAGGTGTACGTCGTCTCGCGGCTGCACGCCGACCCCGACGCCGCTCCCGAGTCCGACGACCGCCGGCTGGGCCTGCACTTCGACCTGACGGTGCCGTTCGCGCGCTACGTCCTCGAGCACTCGGGGCACCTGCAGTTCCCGTTCCGCCGCTACCAGATCCAGAAGGTGTGGCGGGGCGAGCGCCCGCAGGAGGGCCGGTACCGCGAGTTCTGCCAGGCCGACATCGACGTCGTGGGCGACGGCGCGCTGCCGTTCCACCACGACGTCGAGGTGGTCGAGGTGATGGCCGAGGCGATGTCGCGGCTGCCGCTGCCGCCGCTGCGCATGCAGGTGAACAACCGCAAGCTGGTGCAGGGCTTCTACCGCGGGCTGGGTGTCGACACCGACGAGGCGGTCGCCAGCACGCTGCGCGCCGTCGACAAGCTCGACAAGATCGGGCCGGACGCCGTGCGGGCCACCCTGGTCGCCGACGGGTTGAGCAGTGCGGTGGCCGACGCCTGCCTGCGGCTGGCGGCCATCGAGGGCACCGACTCCTCGGTGGTCGACGCCGTGCGGGCGCTCGGGGTGTCGTCGCCGCTGCTCGACGAGGGGCTCGACGAGCTGGCGACGCTGCTCGACGCGGCCGGCGGCACGCGAGGCAACGTGCAGGTGGTGGCGGCGCTGAAGATCGCGCGCGGCCTCGACTACTACACCGGCACCGTGATGGAGACCGTCATGGTCGGCTCCGAGCACCTGGGGTCGATCAGCGCGGGCGGCCGCTACGACGCGCTGGCCAGCGACGGCCGCACGACGTACCCCGGTGTGGGCATCTCGTTCGGCGTGACGCGCACCTTCGCGCCGCTGCTGGCCCGCGGCGCGCTCACCGGCAGCCGCTCGACGCCGAGCGCGGTGCTCGTCGCGCTCGCGTCGGAGGAGGCCCGGCCGGCGGCTCGTCGCGAGGCGGCGGCGCTGCGGGCCCGGGGGATCCCCTGCGAGGTGGCTCCGGCGGCGCAGAAGTACGGCAAGCAGATCCGGGCGGCCGAGCGCCGCGGCATCCCGTTCGTCTGGTTCCCCGCCGAGGCCACGGACGACGGCGCGCCCGCCGTCCGCGACATCCGCACCGGCGAGCAGGTGCCGGCCGACCCGGCGTCCTGGACGCCGCCGGCGGCCGACCTGCGGGTCGGGGTCGTGCGCTCCGACGCCGACGGCTAGCACCCGGGCCCGCTGGACGGGCGGGATGCGGTGATTCGTCCTACGTTCTGACCGCCGCCCGCGGGGGGCGGTCCAGGGCGCCGAAGGAGTCGCCGCATGAGCACCACCGCAGCATCGACGGGGACCGGCGTCCCCGTCGTGAAGAGCCTGGTCCCGGCCCGCATCGACCGGCTGCCGTGGACCAGGTTCCACTGGATGATCATCGTCGGCCTCGGGGTGTCGTGGATCCTCGACGGCCTCGAGATCCAGATCGTCTCCAGCGTCGGCACCGTCCTGCAGGACCGCGACACCCTGCACCTCAGCACCGGCGACGTCGGCCTCATGGGGTCGATCTACCTCCTCGGCGAGGTGGTCGGGGCGCTGGTGTTCGGTCGCATCACCGACCGCGTCGGCCGCCGCAAGATCTTCATGATCACGCTGGCCCTGTACCTCGTGGCCAGCGGCGTCGCGGGCCTGTCGTTCAGCCTCTGGTTCCTGCTGCTGTTCCGGTTCCTCGCCGGCATGGGCATCGGCGGCGAGTACGCGGCGATCAACTCCGCGATCGACGAGCTCATCCCGTCGAAGTACCGCGGCCGCGTCGACATCGCCATCAACGGCACCTACTGGGGCGGCGCGCTCATCGGCGCCGCGGCCTCGATCTTCCTGCTGAACCCCGACCTGCTGCCCGAGGACGTCGGTTGGCGGATCGGGTTCTTCATCGGCCCGGTCATCGGCCTGGCGATCATCGGGCTGCGCCGGCACATCCCGGAGAGCCCGCGCTGGCTCATGACGCACGGCCGCCTGCAGGAGGCCGAGGACACCGTCGACGAGATCGAGGCGGGCATCGAGGCCCACGGCACGAAGCTGCCGCCGGTCGACGAGTCGAAGGCGCTCGAGATCCACCCGCAGGAGTCGGTGAGCTACCGGCAGATCGCGCGGACGATGCTGCGGGACTACCCCTCGCGCTCGTTCCTGGGCTTCTCGATGATGGTGACCCAGGCCTTCCTGTACAACGCCATCTTCTTCACCTACGCGCTGGTGCTGGCGAACGTCTACGACGTGAAGGCCTCGCACATCGGGTACTTCTTCTTCCCGTTCGCGCTCGGCAACCTCGCCGGCCCGCTGCTGCTGGGGCACCTGTTCGACACCGTCGGACGGCGCAAGATGATCCTGGCGACCTACGGCGGCTCGGCGATCCTGCTGGCGATCAGCGCGGCGCTGTTCGGTGCGGGCGTGCTGTCGGCGACCACCCAGACGATCTTCTGGTGCGTCATCTTCTTCTTCGCCTCGGCGGGTGCGTCGTCGGCCTACCTGACGGTCAGCGAGATCTTCCCGCTCGAGCTGCGCGGCCAGGCGATCTCGTTCTTCTTCGCGATCTCGCAGCTGGCCGGCGGCGTCGCCGCACCGTTCATCTTCGGCAAGCTCGTCGGCGACGGCAGCGACCGCGGCCCGCTCACCGTCGGGTACTTCGTCGGGGCGGCCATCATGCTGGCCGGCGGGCTCATCGGCTGGTTCTTCGGCGTCGACGCCGAGGGGAAGTCGCTCGAGGACATCGCCGACCCGTTGTCGTCGGTCAAGCGCACCGAGGCGCGTGGCGGCACGCGCTTCCAAGGGGCCGCCCCCAAGGGCTGACGCCACGACGGAGGGGCCGGCCCGAACGGGCCGGCCCCTCCGCTCACGGCTCGAGCAGCCGGCGCAGCGACTCCAGGTCCGCGACGACCGCGGCCCGGTCGGCCTCGAAGGCCTCGTCCGTGACGCCGTCGCGCCGGCGCAGCGTGAAGACGACGTCGCAGCGTGGCCCGTCGTCGAGCACCCGCAGCGGGTTCAGCACGCTCGTGCCGTCGGGCAGCGTCACGACGTGGTCGCAGACCCCGAACGGGTTGTCCTCGGCGAACTCGACGTCGACCTCGCCCACGGGGGAGTCGGCGACCCAGCGGCCGGCGTCGCGCCGGATGCCGGCGCTCAGGCCCGCTGCCCACTTGGGCAGGTTGGCCGGGTGGTGCACGAAGGCGTACACGTCGTCTGCCGTGCGGGCGATGGTCTGGTTCAGGTGCAGCGTCGTCGATGCGTCCATGAGCACAGCCTCCCGCAGTCGCGCGTGCTCGGCAGCCGTTGACGCCATGTCGAACACGTGTTCGAATTGACGTCATGCGGTGGGACGGGCAACGACTCGGGGCGGACGACGACGCCTCGCTGCCCGGCCTTCCCGTGGGTCGCGGCATCCCCGGTCTCCTGCGCACGGTGACGACGCCGGAGTTCGCCGGCATCCGGTTCCACGAGGTGCTGGCCAAGAGCCTGCTGAACCACGTGCCGGCGGCCTCGGGCATGCCGTTCGGCTGGACCATCAACACCTTCCGCGGGTGCAGCCACGCCTGCACCTACTGCTTCGCCCGGGGCACGCACGCCTACCTCGATCTCGACACCGGCGCCGACTTCGACCGCGAGATCGTGGTCAAGACGAACGCCGTCGAGGTGCTGCAGCGCGAGCTGGCCCGCCCGTCGTGGCGGCACGAGCACGTCGCGCTCGGCACGAACACCGACCCGTACCAGCGCGCAGAGGGTCGGTACCGGCTGATGCCCGGGGTGATCGACGCGCTCGCCGCGTCCGGCACGCCGTTCTCCGTGCTCACCAAGGGCACGCTGCTGCGCCGCGACCTGCCGCTGCTGCAGGCCGCGGCGGCGCAGGTGCCCGTCGGCGTCGGCGTCTCGCTCGCGGTGCACGACGACGAGCTGCAGCACCTGCTCGAACCGGGCACTCCCAGCGTCGCCGCGCGGCTCGAGCTGGTGCGCGCCGTCCGCGAGGCCGGGCTGCCGTGCGGGGTGTTCCTGGCGCCCGTGCTGCCGGCGCTCACCGACGGGCTCGCGCACCTCGATCACGCCCTGGCGTCGCTCGCCGCGGCCGGCGCCACCGGGGTGACCGTCGTCCCGCTGCACCTGCGGCCGGGCACGAAGGAGTGGTTCATGGGCTGGCTCGAGCGCGAGCGGCCCGAGCTGGTGCCGCGCTACCGCACCATGTACGGCCGCGGCGCGTACGCCTCGCCCGAGTACCGGCGCTGGCTGCGCCGGCGGGTGCAGCCGCTGCTGGCGCGGTACGGCCTCGACGGCGGCGCGCGCACCGCGCCGAGCGACGAGGCCGGGTCGACGGGCTTCCCCGACGGCAGCCTGCCGCGCGGCGTCCCCGGACGACGACGGGGGAGTGCCGTCGCTGCCGTGGCGGCGGCCCCCACCCAGCTGAGCATGCTGTGACGGCGGCGTCCGGGGTCGTCCGTGCCCTGCTCCACGAGCCGGTCGCGCGCGGGTCGTCTAGGGTCCGACCCGTGCAGATGCGACGGCTCGGACGGACCGGACGACAGGTGGGCGTGATCGGGCTCGGCTGCTGGCAGCTGGGTGCGGACTGGGGGCAGGTGAGCGAGGCCGACGCGCTGGCCACGCTGCACGCGGCCGCCGACGCGGGGGTGACCTTCTTCGACACCGCCGACGTGTACGGCGACGGGCGCAGCGAGCAGCTGGTGGGCCGGTTCCTGCGCGAGCGCGGCGCCGACCGCGACGCGCTCACCGTCGCCAGCAAGCTCGGCCGCCGGGCCGACCCCTTCGAGCCGGCGTCGTTCACCGCGGAGGCGATGCGCGGCTGGGTCGACCGCAGCCTGGCCAACCTCGACGTCGACGCGCTCGACCTCGTGCAGCTGCACTGCCCGCCGACCGCGGTGTACGACGACGACGCGGTGTTCGACGCCCTCGACGAGCAGGTGGCCCAGGGCCGGCTGCGCGCGTACGGCGTGAGCGTCGAGACCGTGGCCGAGGCGATGACGGCGATCGCCCGGCCCAACGTCGCGACCGTGCAGATCATCCTGAACGTGTTCCGCCGCAAGCCGCTCGAGCAGGTGCTGCCCGCCGCGGTGGCCGCGGGCGTCGGCATCATCGCGCGCGTGCCGCTGGCCAGCGGGCTGCTCACCGGCCGGTACGACGAGTCGACCACCTTCGCCGCCGACGACCACCGCAGCTACAACCGGCGCGGCGAGGCGTTCGACGTGGGCGAGACGTTCGCCGGGGTGCCGTTCGAGGTCGGTGTCGAGGCCGCCCGCGAGGTCGCGGCGCTCACCCCCGAGGGCGCCACCACCGCGCAGCTCGCCCTGCGCTGGGTCGTCGACCAGCCGGGTGTCAGCACCGTCATCCCGGGGGCCCGGTCACCCGAGCAGGCCCGCGGCAACGCGGAGGCCGCGCTGCTCGCGCCGCTCGACGAGTCGACGCTGCGCTCGCTGGAGGCCGTCTACGACAGCCGGGTCCGCGCGCACGTGCACGACCGCTGGTGAGGTGACCGCGGCCCGCCCGGCCCGCGGCGCGGTGACGTGCTCTAGGGGCGCCGGCGGCTGACGAGCGACCGCACCTCGGCCAGCGGGCCGTCGGGCTCGGCGGGCGACGTCGTCCCCGCCTGGGCGGGCGGTGTCGCGTCGTCGACCGGGGCCGCCGTGCCGCGTCGCTCGCGCAGCAGCGCCCGCTCGCGCTCGAACACCAGGCCGACCAGCCGCTGCTGCGCGGTCGGCTCGATGGCGGCGAACGCGGCGCGCACGGTCGAGCCGTGCACCTCCAGCACGTCGAGCACCGTGGTCACGCGGGTGTCGCCGGGCAGCGTCAGCTCGGCGGTGATCTGCGAGCCCGGTGCCCGCAGGCCCTCGGGCGCGGCGTCGAGCGCGGCGAGCAGCCCCCCGCCGGAGATGTTCAGCGTGTGCCCGTTCAGCAGCCGGCCCCCGTACGCCGGGCCGGTGCCGTCGGGCACGGCCAGCAGCACCTCGAGCTCGACCTCGCCGCGCACGTCGTCGCGGCGCTGGGTCGAGCGCACGTCGCCGCCCAGCCGCACCACGGTGCCGGCCGGGCCGCTCACGATGCGCGCGCTCGTCGTCAGCAGGCCGCCCGGCACGGTGAGCTCCGCCAGCACGCCGACGCCGTCCAGGTCGACGACCGGGGCGGTGGCGAGCACCCGCACGGCCACCTGCCACGGTCCGGCGTCCGGCACGGCGTCGGCCAGCGCGCGCACGGGCAGCCGGCGTCCGGCGCTCACGAGGGTCAGCCGGGCCCCGGCGGTGACGCGCAGCTCAGGCGGCATGCCGGCGACGGGTCCTCTCTGGCGCGGACGGGCGGTCACTGGACGCCGTCCCCGACCGACGCGGCCGGGGGCGGTCTGGCGAGCATCTCCCGCGAGGGGTGCGGGGCGCGTGGGCCGGACGGGTGAACGACGCCCTCCGCCCCCTGTGGACAGTCGTCGGGCCGCCGCACCGGCACTGCGTAGGATCGGGGGGTCCAGTCCACCAGACCCCGAGGGGATCCTGTGCTCCGCACGCACGAGGTCGGCACGCTGCGCGCCGACCAGGCCGGCCAGACCGTCACGCTCACCGGCTGGGTGGCCGCGCGGCGCGATCACGGTGGCGTGGCCTTCATCGACCTGCGCGACGCCTCCGGGCAGGCGCAGGTCGTGGTGCGTGACGAGGTGCTGGCCCAGTCGGGCGCGCACGGCCTGCGCAACGAGTTCTGCGTGCGGATCACCGGCGAGGTGGGCCGCCGACCGGAGGGCAACGAGAACCCCGCGCTGCCCACCGGCGAGATCGAGGTGACCGCGACCGGCCTCGAGGTGCTCAGCGAGGCGGCGCCGCTGCCCTTCCAGATTGACGAGCGCGTCGAGGTCGGCGAGGAGGCCCGGCTGCGGCACCGCTACCTCGACCTGCGTCGTCCCGGCCCCGCGGCGGCGCTGCGGCTGCGCAGCGAGGTGAACCGCGCGGCCCGCGAGGTGCTGCACGAGCGCCGGTTCGTCGAGATCGAGACCCCGACCCTCACCCGGTCCACCCCCGAGGGCGCGCGCGACTTCCTGGTGCCGGCCCGGCTGCAGCCGGGCAGCTGGTACGCGCTGCCGCAGAGCCCGCAGCTGTTCAAGCAGCTGCTCATGGTCGCCGGCATGGAGCGGTACTTCCAGATCGCCCGCTGCTACCGCGACGAGGACTTCCGCGCCGACCGGCAGCCCGAGTTCACCCAGCTCGACGTCGAGATGAGCTTCGTCGAGCAGGACGACGTGATCGAGCTGGCCGAGGCCGTGCTCGTCGCGCTGTGGCAGCTCATCGGCCACGAGGTGCCGACGCCGCTGCCGCGGATGACCTACGCCGAGGCGATGGCGCGCTACGGCAGCGACAAGCCCGACCTGCGCTTCGAGCTCGAGCTCACCGACTGCACCGCGTTCTTCGCCGAGACGCCGTTCCGGGTGTTCCAGGCCGAGTACGTCGGCGCGGTCGTGATGCCCGGTGGCGCCTCGCAGCCGCGCAAGCAGCTCGACGCGTGGCAGGACTGGGCCAAGCAGCGCGGCGCCCGCGGCCTGGCGTACGTGCTGGTGGGCGAGGACGGCGAGCTCGGCGGCCCGGTCGCCAAGAACCTGTCCGACACCGAGCGCGCGGGGCTCGCCGCCCACGTCGGCGCGAAGCCCGGCGACTGCGTGTTCTTCGGCGCCGGTGCCACCAAGACGTCGCGGGCGCTGCTCGGCGCGGCGCGCCTCGAGATCGGCCGACGCCTCGGGCTGATCGACGAGTCCGCCTGGTCGTTCCTCTGGGTCGTCGACGCGCCGCTCTTCGAGCCGGCTGCCGACGCGACGGCGAGCGGTGACGTCGCGGTCGGGTCGGGCGCCTGGACGGCGGTGCACCACGCCTTCACCTCGCCCAAGACCGAGTTCCTCGACACCTTCGACACCGACCCCGGGTCGGCCCTCGCGTACGCCTACGACATCGTCTGCAACGGCAACGAGATCGGCGGCGGCTCCATCCGCATCCACCGCCGTGACGTGCAGGAGCGGGTCTTCGCGGTGATGGGCCTCAGCCAGGAGCAGGCGCAGGAGAAGTTCGGCTTCCTGCTCGACGCCTTCGCCTTCGGCGCCCCGCCGCACGGCGGCATCGCCTTCGGCTGGGACCGCATCTGCGCCCTGCTGTCGGGCACCGACTCGATCCGCGACGTCATCGCGTTCCCCAAGTCCGGCGGTGGCTTCGACCCGCTCACCCAGGCGCCGGCGCCGATCACCCCGGCGCAGCGCGCCGAGGCCGGCGTCGACGCCAAGCCCAAGCAGCCCGAGCCCGCCGCACCGACCGCACCGGCCGAGCAGCCCGCCGCCGGCTGAGGTCGGCGTGGGCGGGCCGAGCGGGCCTGGCTCAGTGGGCCGAGCGGGCCGACATCACCTGGGCCGCGAGGTCGAAGATCCGGCGCCGAGGTCGGCGTCGGCAGGTCGGGCTGGTCGAGCCCGGCTGAGGTCGGAGTGCGGCACCGGGCCGTGAGCAACCGGCGTGCCGCGGCGGCAGCCGTAGCGGCACCGGCGTGGTCGTGATCGCGGCCCGTGCGATGCCAACAGGCTCCGCCCACGCCTGCGCCCACGGGTGCACCCACCCGGCCCACGGGCACCCGTCTGCGGCGGACGGCGGTGCCGGCTCGCCGATCCGCCAGGTGGAGGTCAGGCGGAGCGGTCGGCGGTGTCGGCCGCAGCGGGCAGCAGGCGGCGGCTCGACCAGTGGTGCCGGCAGTGAAAGCCGAGCCGCTGGTAGACGCGGCGGGCGGCGACGTTGTCGGCGTACATGCCGAGGGTGACCACCTCGGCGCCGTGCTGCAGCGCCCGTCGGCTGACGGCCGCGGTGACGGCGCCGCCGAAGCCCTGACCGCGAGCCGCCGGGTGCACTGCGATCGACGCCAGGTGCGGCACGCCGGGGACGTGCTCGGTGTGGGCGGCGCAGGCGAGCAGCTCGCCCGCGGCGTCCCGCACACCGACCCACGCCACCACGTCGTCGTCGCCCGGGTCGGCGCTGTGCCGCGGGCTGGCCGCGGTCAGCAGCGCGGCGATCTCCGCGGCGTCCGCGGAACCCAGCTCGACGACCCGCTGCCCGCTCGCGAGCAGCGGAGCCGGTGGCGCGTCGACGAGCCACATCCACTCCCAGTCGTCACCGCGCCCGACCCGGGGGTGCGGCCCGAGCAGCTCGGTGCTGCCCTGCGGCACCGCGAGGTACGTGCTGGGCGAGAGGTCGGTGCCGGGTTGCAGCACCTCGCGCAGGAGTGCCGCGGCCCGCGCCGCCGGTCCGAGCACCGACAGCTGCCGGCGCCAGCCCTGGTCGTCGCGCACGAAGGCCACCGCCGCCGTCGTCCAGTCGCCGCCCGGCACCGCGTCGTCCGACAGGAACGCGTGCAGCGTCCGCCCGGGGAGCAGCTCCCAGCGGACGAACGCGTCGCCGTGCAGGCGGTCCAGCAGCTCCTCGCGGGTGAGGGTCGTCTCGCGCACGTCAGTGCTCCGTCACGCCGAAGCGGTCGTGCAGCCGGCGCAGCGGGCGCGGCGCCCACCAGTTCCAGTCGCCGAGCAGCGTCATCGTCGCGGGCACCAGCAGCATCCGCACCAGCGTCGCGTCGACGGCGACCGCGAGCACCAGCGCCACCCCGGTCTGCTTGACCACCAGCAGCTTGGCGGCGGCCAGCCCGGCGAACACGATGATCACCAGCAGCGCGGCGGAGGTGATGATGCGGCCCGAGCGCTGCAGCCCCTCGGCGACCGCCTGGTCGCTCGTGCGGCCGAGGTCGTGCTGCTCCTTGATCCGCGACAGCAGGAACACCTCGTAGTCCATCGCCAGGCCGAAGGCGAACGCCAGCACCAGCGGCGGGATCGTCGTCTCGATGCCACCGGTCGAGTCGAAGCCGAGCGGCCCCTCGAGCCAGCCGTCCTGGAACACCAGCACGACGACACCGAGGGAGGCGCCGAGCGACACGACGTTCAGCACGAGCGCCTTCAGGGGCACCAGCACCGACCCGGTGAGCAGGAACAGCAGCGCGAAGGTGGCGACGACGACGAGACCCACGGCGACCGGTGCCCGCCGCTGGATGCCGTCGACGAAGTCGACCTGACCGGACGCCTGCCCGATGACGTACGTCGGCACCTCGGCGTCGAGCGCTCGCAGCCTGTGCACCACGGACGCCGCCTCTGGACCGCCCGCGTCGCCGCCGGCGACGTCGACACCGAGCACGGCGACGTCACCGGCCCGGGTGACGGGACGGGTGCCCGCGACGTCCGGCAGCGCCCGCGCCCGTTCGGCCAGCGCCTCGGCCTGCGCGGTGTCGCCGCGGACGACGACCTGCACCTCGGGACCGCTGAGCGCCGGCCACTGGTCGGCCAGCTCGTCGAAGGCGTCGCGCTGCACGGCGCCGCGGGGGAGCAGGTCGATGCCCGACGAGCGCAGCTGCATCGTCAGCACCGGCGCGCCGGCGGCGAGCAGCACCAGCACCACCGAGACGGTCACGAGCACCGGACGCCGTTGCACGCGGGCCGCCAGCCGGGAGAAGACGCCGTGCTGGGGCGCGACGTCGCCGAGGCGGCTCACCACGTGCCGCAGACCCGGCAGCCGGGCCACCAGCCCGGGGCGCACCATCCGCGCGCCGGCCAGCCCGAGCAGCGCCGGCACCAGGGTGAGGGCCACCAGCAGGGCGACGACGACGACGCTCACCCCCGCCGCGCCGATGGCCCGCAGGATCGAGGCCTGGAAGACGAGCAACCCGCACAGGCTGAGCGCCACGATGAGCCCGGAGAACAGCACCGTGCGCCCGGCCACCGCGACGGTGCGCCCCACGGCGGCGACCACCTCGTCGTGCGTCGGCCCCGGGCGGTGCGCACCCCGGGCGGTGTGCGGCGTGACCCCCGCGCCGCGCCGGCGGTCGGTCGGCGCCCCGACCGACGCTGCCCTCGAGCCGAGGCCGTGCCCGGCAGCGGCGTCACCGGCAGCGGCGTCACCGGCGGCGGCGTCGTGCGCAGCGGCGGGGGCATCCGGCCCGGTCGGCCCGGCGACGGCGCGCAGCTCCTCGCGGAACCGGCTGACGAGCAGCAGGCCGTAGTCGATGCACAGGCCGAGCCCGAGGATCGTGACGACGTTGACGACGGTGGCGTCGAGGTCGAGGAACGTGGTGAACGCCAGCAGCGAGGCGAGGGCCCCGGCGATGGACGCCAGCGCGCCGGCGAGCGGCAGGCCGGCGGCGAGGAACCCGCCGAACACCAGCACCATCACCACGAGGCTGACCGGCAGCGCGACGCCCTCACCGGTGCGCAGATCGCCCTCGACCTGGCCGGTGATCGCGTGCACCAGCTGCGGGCTGCTCGCCACCCGCACCGTCGCGCCGTCGAGACCGCGCAGGCTCTCGCGCGCCCGCTGCTCCACCTCGTCGGCCGCTGTCAGCTGCGCCTCGCTGTCGAGGCCGGGGCGCAGGGCCACGACCACGGCGACCCCTCGGCCGTCGCGCGCCTGGAACGTCGCGGCGGCGGACGGCGGGGTGCCCGGCAGCCCAGGCCCCTGCACACCCAGCACCCCGGGCACGCTGCCGGCGGTGCGCGCGAGCCCGGCGACGGCGTCGGTGGTCTCGGCCGCGGCGGGGTCGACCCCGCGCACCAGCACGAGCACCTGCGCACCGACCGGCTGCTGACGTGCGAGCAGCTCGCGGCCGGTCTGGTTCTCGCCCGGGACGCCGGGCTCGCCGCTGGTCAGCCGGTCGAACAGCGACGGGGTCCCCACCACGCCGAGCGCCGTCGTGAAGCACGCGGCGACCACGAGCACCCACGCGGTGACGACGACCCGCGCGTGCCGGGCGGACCACCGACCGAACCGCTCGAGCGCACGAGGCGCGGCGGACGGGGACGGCACCGGGCAAGCCTGTCAGAGCCACATCCCCCAGGCGCTCGCGGCCCGGTCCGAACCGGTCGCCGCCCCGCGTGCAGCGTCGCCCGCAGCCGGGCACAGGCGCCCAAGGCCACGCGCGGGCCCACGACCACGGGTGTTCGGGTCGCCCGGGCGTCGGGTCGCACGCGGGCAGTCGGGTCACACGCGCGTCAGGTCGATGGGCGCACGGGTGGACCGCGCGGCTCCAGTGCGTCGGTCCTCGCACGCGCCGCAGGCGTTCACTCCGGCGCCTTCGTGGAGACGCGGCGGGGCAGGCGGTCGCGTGCGCGGTCGGGTCGCGCGCGTCAGGTCGGTGCGCGCACACCCGTGGACGCGCGCGCGCGGGTGCGCCGGCGTCGGTCGACGCGCACGCAGCAGGGACGCGCACCAGGGTCGTCGTGGTGACGCCGCGGGGCGCGGGACCCGTCAGCCGGTGGGGTCGGACGCCCGCTCGGTGAGCGGCAGCCGCACCTCGAAGCGGGTGTCGCCGGGGCCGCCGGTGACGCGCAGGTCGCCGCCGTGACGGCCGACGACGAGCCGGTAGGAGATGTCGAGGCCGAGACCGGTGCCCTCGCCGACGGCCTTGGTGGTGAAGAAGGGCTCGAAGATGCGGCTCACCAGCTCGGGCGGCACGCCGGGGCCGGTGTCGCCGACGCTGACCAGGGCGCAGTCGTCCTCGAGGGACGTGCGCAGGGTGAGGGTGCCGCCGTCGCCCATCGCCTGCACCGCGTTGTCGATGAGGTTGGTCCACACCTGGTTGAGCTCGGCGGGGTAGCAGGGCACCAGGGGCAGGGTGCGGTCGAACTCCTCGACGACGGTGGTGTGCTTCAGCTTGGTGCTGAGCATGATGAGCGTCGACTCGAGCCCGTCGTGCACGTCGACCCGCTGGAACGGCGCGCGGTCGAGCTGGGAGTAGCCCTTCGCAGCGGCGACCAGGTGCGCGATGCGCTGCGTCGAGTCGGTGATCTCGCGCATGAGCGACTCGGTCTCGAGCGAGTACGCGACCCACGCGAAGCCGCTGGGCAGGTCGGTGGGCGACAGCGTGCGCTGCACCTTCTCGGCCCACCCGCGGTCCAGCCCGGAGGCGACGAACACCGGGGCGAGCGAGGCCGCCCGCTCGAGGCCCTGCTCGTCGAACCAGTCGGCCAGCTCGTCCTCGGCGTCCGACGCCTCGAGGGCGGTGCGCTTGGGGGCGGTCGCCAGCAGCGACAGCGCCTCCTCCTGCAGGTCGACGAGCTCGCGCAGCACCTCGGCGGGCACGTGCCCGTCGGCGAGGTAGCCGAGCTTCGAGCGCATGCCGGCCACCCGCCCGCGCAGCTGGTCGACGGCGCGCTCGGCCGCGGCCGCGGGGTTGTTCAGCTCGTGGGTGAGCCCGGCGGCCAGCGACCCGAGGGCCTGCAGCCGCTGCCGCTCGCCGACCCGCTCGTGGCTGACCCGCATGCCCTCGCGCAGTCCGTCGAGCAGGTGCACGGCGATGTTGAAGTGCTCGCGCATGAACGCCGAGAAGCCCTGCGCCGGCACGGCCAGCAGCACCGCGTCGGTCAGCGCGCGCATCGAGCGGCCGTAGCTGGCGTCGGGGTCGCCGGTCAGCCAGTTCGTGGTGGCCCCGCCGTAGGCGCCGACCTGCTCGGTGCGGGTGACCTCGACCTCCTGCCCGTCGATGAGGGCGAGCAGCACGATGCCGCCCTCGACGAGCTGGTAGAAGCAGCGGGACTGCTCCTCGGCCCGGAACACGTACTCGCCGGCGGGCACCCGCACGACCTCGCCGTGCTCGACGAACCAGTCGAGCTGGGCGTCGCTCAGCTGCTCGAGCAGGAACAACCCGCGCAGCTGCTCGCGGCTCATCCGCTCGACCGGCTCGACCGCTGCCTCGGTCCCATCGCTCACGGGACTCACAACCTCTCCAGGTACTGGTGGATCAACGTCACGGCCAGCGCGCCCTCGCCGACGGCGGAGGCCACCCGCTTCACCGACGCCGCGCGCACGTCGCCCGCCGCGAAGACGCCGGGCACCGACGTCTCGAGCGGCCACGGGTCGCGCGGTGGCGTCCAGCCGGGCGGTCGCGAGCCGCCGTGCAGCAGGTCGGGCCCGGCCAGCACGAAGCCCCGGTCGTCGCGGGCCACCTGCCCGTCGAGCCAGGTGGTGAGCGGCTGCGCGCCGATGAAGACGAACACGTGCGACGTCTTCTCGGCCTGCTCCTCGCCGGTCTGGAGGTCGCGCACCGTGATGGTCTCGAGGTGGTCGTCGCCGTCCATGCAGACGATCGCCGAGCGGGTGCGCACCTCGATGTTCTCGATCTGCCCGATCTGGTCGATCAGGTAGCTCGACATCGACTGCGTCAGCGACTCGGCGCGCACCAGCAGCACCACCCGGCTGGCGAACCGCGACAGGTGCACCGCCGCCTGGCCGGCCGAGTTCGCGCCGCCGACGACGTAGACCACCTCGTCGGCGCAGGCGGCCGCCTCGGTCAGCGCGGCGCCGTAGTAGAGGCCGGTGCCGGTGAAGCGCTCGGCGCGCTCGGCCGGGAGCAGGCGGTACTGCACGCCGGTGGCCAGCACCAGGCAGTGCGCCTGCAGGCTGCTGCCGTCGGCGAACCGGACGCCGCGGCGCGGGCCGTCGACCTCGATGCCGACGACGTCGCGCGCGGTCACCATCTCGGCGCCGAACCGCACGGCCTGCCGCCGCGCGCGGTCGGTGAGCGCCGCGCCCGAGACACCGTCCGGGAAGCCCAGGTAGTTCTCGATGCGCGAGCTCTGCCCGGCCTGACCGCCGGTCGCCTGCCGCTCGACCACCACGGTGCGCAACCCCTCGGACGCCGCGTACACCGCCGCGCCCAGCCCGGCCGGGCCCGCGCCCACGATCACGACGTCGTAGAAGTCGCCGGCCGGGGTCGTGGTCAGCCCGACGCGCTCGGCGAGCTCGGTGACGTCGGGGGAGCGCATCGGCGGACCGTCCGGGGTCAGCACGACCGGGACGTCGGTGGCGTCGGCGTCGCAGGCGGCGAGCAGCCGGGCGCCCTCCGGCTCGTCGGCGGCCACCCACTGGTAAGGCACGCCGTTGCGCGCCAGGAACTCGCGGACGTCGTGCGAGCGGGCCGACCACCGGTGCCCGACCACGCGGATCAGCTCGGTGGGGGCGTCGCCGACCGCGTGCCACTGCTCGAGGAGCTCGTCGACGACGGGGTAGAGCAGCTCCTCGGGCGGGCTCCACGGCTTGAGCAGGTAGTGGTCGAGGTCGACCGTGTTGATCGCCGCGATGGCCGCGTCCGTGTCGGCGTACGCCGTGAGCAGCACCCGCTTCGCCGCGGGGAACAGGTCCATCGCCTGCTCGAGGAACTCGATGCCGGTCATCTGCGGCATGCGGTGGTCGGCCAGCAGCAGCGCCACCCGGTCGCCGCGCTGCGCCAGCTCGCGCAGCGCGTCCAGGGCGTCGGCGCCGGACTCGGCGCGCACCACGCGGTAGCCCTCGCCGTAGTTGCGGCGCAGGTCGCGGGCGATCGAGCGGGAGACGCTCGGGTCGTCGTCGACCGTCAGCAGGACGGGGCGTCGCTCGAGGCGCTCGGGTCGCTGGGTGGTCGCGGTGGTCACGTGGGTATGCAACCACCCGGGGCCGACGTTCCATACCCCCCGACCGCAGCCTGTGGACGACGGACCGGCCGGGTACGTTCACCGGGTGAGCGACCTGTTCTCCAGCAGCCCGGCCGGTGGCTCCGGCCCGGCGGCGCCGCTCGCCGTGCGGATGCGCCCGCGCGACCTGGACGACGTGGTGGGGCAGGCGCACCTGCTGGCGCCCGGCTCGCCGCTGCGTCGGCTGGTCGAGGGCGGGTCCGGCCCGGCGGGTCCCTCGTCCGTCGTCCTGTGGGGTCCGCCCGGCACCGGCAAGACGACGCTCGCCCACGTCGTGTCGCACGGCACCGGCTCGCGGTTCGTCGAGCTGTCGGCCGTCACGGCCGGCGTCCGCGACGTGCGCAAGGTGATGGACGAGGCGCGCGACCAGGCCGCGCTGTACGGCCGCACCACCGTGCTGTTCCTCGACGAGATCCACCGGTTCAGCAAGGCGCAGCAGGACGCCCTGCTGCCCGGCGTCGAGCAGCGCTGGGTCGTGCTGGTCGCCGCCACCACCGAGAACCCGTCGTTCTCCGTCGTGTCACCGCTGCTGTCGCGGTCGCTGGTGCTGACGCTGCGCCCGCTCACCGAGGACGACGTGCGCGGGCTCGTGCTGCGGGCGGCCGACGACCAGCGCGGGCTCGACGGCCTGGTGCGGCTCGACGAGGCCGCCCTCGACCACGTGGTGCGGGTCGCCTCCGGTGACGCCCGACGGGCGCTCACGGCGCTCGAGGCGGCGGCCGGCGGGGCGCTCGCGAGCACGGGGGAGCGCCCGGCGACGGTCACGCTCGAGCACGCCGAGCAGGCGCTCGACGTCGCGGCGGTGCGCTACGACAAGGACGGCGACCAGCACTACGACGTGATCAGCGCGTTCATCAAGTCGGTGCGCGGGTCGGACGTCGACGCCGCCCTGCACTACCTGGCGCGGATGCTCGAGGCGGGGGAGGACCCGCGGTTCATCGCGCGGCGCATCGTGATCTCGGCGTCCGAGGACGTCGGGATGGCCGACCCGACCGCCCTGCAGACGGCGGTGGCGGCTGCCCAGGCGGTGCAGCTCATCGGCATGCCCGAGGGCCGGATCGTGCTCGCCGAGGCCGTGGTGCACCTGGCCACCGCGCCGAAGTCGAACGCGTCGTACCTGGCCATCGGCCGGGCGCTGGACGACGTGCGGGCCGGTCGCTCGGGCAGCGTGCCCGAGCACCTTCGCGACGCCCACTACCCGGGCGCCCGCGCGCTCGGTCACGGCCAGGGCTACGTCTACTCCCACGACTCGCCGCACGGCGTGGCCGAGCAGCAGTACCTGCCCGACCCGCTGGCCGGCACGACCTACTACGAGCCCACCGACCGCGGCGCCGAGCGGGAGGTGGCCTCACGGCTGCAGCGGCTCCGCAAGATCCTGCGCGGCGGCTGACGCCGAGCTGCGGCACGTCTCGTGGCAGGCCCGCTGGGTGAGCAGCTCGGTGCCGACGGTCTGCAGCGCGCTCTCGACGTCCTCGACCGGCCTGGCGAACGGCAGCCGGACGACGTGCCGCTCGGCGCCGCGGGCGCCGGCCACCAGCGCCTGCACGGTCAGGCCGAACCGGTCGAGGCCGATGGCCCGCACGTCGTGCGTGCGGTCGAGCCGCACGGTGCCACCGCCCGGCACCGGCAGCGCGGCCAGGCCGCGGACCACCGCGAGCACCAGGTGCCCGTACCTGCTCTGCACCTCGCCGAGCAGCGCGTCCTCCTCGACCGCGACCAGGTCGACCACGGCGGCGCGGACGTCGTCGCCGGCGAGGGTGACGCACCCGCCGACCCAGTGCAGCTCGACCTCGGCGACGTCGACCAGCAGCAGGTCGTGGCGCGGCGCGTGCGCCAGCAGGTTGGTGATCGGCCAGGTCGCGGCCAGCGCCTCGAGCGCCCCGGCGCGCTGCCCGGGTCGGGCGCGGGCCGCCCAGCCGAGCACCTCCAGGTGCGCGCGGGGCAGCGTCAGGTCGGGCAGCGGGGCCTCGGCGCGCACGCACAGGCGCAGCGCCCGCCCCTCGGGCTCGCCACCCCCGGGGAGCAGCCGGACGGTCGCGTCCGCAGGCAGGGCGAGCACCACCGTGCCGTCGGGCAGCGCCCCGTGCACGGCCGGCACCGCGGTCGCGCCGTCCGCCACGCCGTGCGCCGGCCCGGGCGAGCAGGCCGCGTCGTCCGGGCGGTCGTCGAGCGGGCCCGACACCGTGGCCCGGCCGAGCCCGTGCAGCAGGGTGCGGGCCACCTCGGCGGGGAGGGGCAGCTGTCGCGGTCCGGTCGGGTGCACGGCGTCTCCTCGGGTTAGGTGAGGCTCACCTTAGTCGGCCGGTCTGGGTCGTGACCAGACCGCGGAACCGTTGCGTCCCCGGCGCCGCCGTCCGAGCCGCCGTAGCGTCGTGGGACCGAGGGCACGACCGCGGCATCCACCGCGACGCCCCCGGCGCACACCGTGCCGGCACCGGTGCCGGAGGACGGTCGGCCCGCCATGAAGCTGCTGCAGCGCATCCACCACCTGCTCTTCCTCGGCCTCGGCCCGCCGGAGATCGACGCCTCGGGGAGCCCGGACACCAGGGCGGCCGACGCCGGGCACCCGTGCCCGTTGTGCGAGCACCCGATGTCGGCGCACGAGACGAGCCCGCTCGACGGCGGGCGCGGGCGGCAGATGCAGTGCCCGGCGTCGACCGCCGCCGAGGCCGCACCACCGCCCGCGCCCGCCGCGTAGCCGCGTGTCAGGGGCAGGGTCGCCGACCCGGTAGGATCGACGACTGAACGGAGCACCGTGCTGCCCTCATCGGGGCCTGCGTGCGCGAGGACCGCGCAGCGCTTGCCAGTTCGCAACTCGTCAGGAGCCTCGTGACCGCTCATCAGTCCCGCCGCGTCGTGCGCCGCTCGCGCGCCCTCGGCATCCCGCTGACCCCCAAGGCCGTGCGCTTCTGGGAGCGTCGGCCGTACCCGCCGGGCGAGCACGGCCGCGCCCGCCGCCCCGCGAAGACCGACTACTCGAACCAGCTGCTCGAGAAGCAGCGGCTGCGTGCGCAGTACGGCATCCGCGAGTCGCAGCTTCGCAAGGTGTTCGGCGAGGCCGTGCGCCACACCGGCCGCACCGGCGACGTGCTGGTCGAGCTGCTCGAGCTGCGTCTCGACGCGATCGTCCTGCGCGCCGGCATCGCCCGCACCATCGCCCAGGCCCGTCAGACCGTGGTGCACCGCCACATCGAGGTCGACGGCAAGCTGGTCGACAAGCCGTCCTACCGCCTGCGCCCCGGCCAGGTCGTGACGGTGCGCGAGCGCAGCCGCCAGATGACGCCGTTCGTGGTCGCGGCCGCCGACGGTCACCGCGACGTCCTGCCCGCGCTGCCGGCCTACCTGAGCCTCGGCTCCGACGGCCTGTCGGTGCGCGTCGAGCGCACGCCCAAGCGTCCCGAGGTCCCCGTGACCTGCGACGTGGCGCTGGTCGTGGAGTTCTACGCCCGCTGACCACCGCGCGCCGTCGAAGCCCCTCTGCCCGTCTCGGGTACGAGGGGCTTCGTCGTCCGGGGTAGGGTCGACCCGCTCGACCGCCCCACCCCGCGCCGACGGCGCACCGCCTGCGAACAGGGAGACAGCCGCATGTCCGTTGGAGACGTCGCCGGGCTCATCGCGGCGATCGCCTTCGTGGCGCTCGTCGCGCTGCTGGCCGTCCCGATCCTGAAGCTCGGCCGCCTCATCGACGACACCCGCGGCACCGTCCAGGGCGTCACGAACGAGAGCCTGCCGCTGCTGCGCGAGGTCACGCAGACGGTCACGACCACGAACGGCGAGCTCGAGCGGGTCTCGGCGATCACCACGAACGTGCAGCAGGTGACCACCAACGTGTCGGCGCTGACGGCGCTGTTCGCCGCCACCCTGGGCTCGCCGATGATCAAGGTCGCGGCGTTCACCTACGGCGTGCGCCAGGCGCTGACCGGCCAGCGGTCCTCGGGCCGCCGGCGCAGGAGGAGCTGACGTGCGACGGGTCTTCTGGGTCGGGCTGGGCGCGACCGCCGGGGTGCTGGTGGTGCGGCGGCTGACGTCGGCCGCCCGCGCCTACACCCCCGAGGGCGTCGCCCGCGGTCTGTCCGGGCTGGGCGACGGCCTGCGCGAGCTGGCCGAGGTCGTCCGCGAGGGCATGGAGCAGCGCGACGCCGAGCTGCGCCTCGCCCTCGGCGTCGACGCCGGGGCGATCGACCCCGCGACCGCGCAGTCGCTCGTCGACGCGCCGGCCGGTGACCACGCGCCGGTGCCGGGCGTGCGAGCTCGTCAGGGGTAGGGACCGCTCGAGCCCGTCCCCACCCCGCCACCGCGCCCCCGACCCACCGCGCGGCACCGCCGCGCAGACCACTGCGAGGACCCCATGGAGACGGCAGAGATCCGCCGCCGCTGGCTGCAGTTCTTCGAGCAGCGCGGCCACACGGTCGTGCCCAGCTCGTCGCTCATCTCACCCGACCCGAACCTGCTGTTCACGGTCGCCGGGATGGTGCCCTTCATCCCGTACCTGACCGGCCAGCAGACGCCGCCGTGGAACCGCGCGACCAGCGTGCAGAAGTGCGTGCGCACCCTCGACATCGAGGAGGTCGGCAAGACCACGCGGCACGGCACGTTCTTCCAGATGAACGGCAACTTCTCGTTCGGCGACTACTTCAAGGAGCAGGCGATCGAGTACGCCTGGGAGCTGGTCACCGGCTCGCAGGCGGACGGCTGCTACGGCTTCGACCCCGACACGATCTGGGTCACCGTCTACGAGGACGACGACGACGCGGCCGGCATGTGGCGGCGCATCGCGGGCCTGCCCGACGAGCGCATCCAGCGCCGCGGCAAGCTCGACAACTACTGGCACACCGGCGTGCCCGGCCCGGGTGGCCCGTGCAGCGAGATCTACGTCGACCGCGGTCCCGAGTTCGGTCGCGAGGGCGGCCCGGTCGTCGACGAGGACCGCTACCTCGAGATCTGGAACCTCGTGTTCATGCAGGAGGAGCTCTCCGAGGTGCGGGCCAAGGACGACTTCACGGTCGCCGGCCCGCTGCCCTCGCGCAACATCGACACCGGCATGGGGCTCGAGCGCGTCGCCTACCTGCTGCAGGGCGTCGACAACCTGTACGAGATCGACGAGGTCTACCCGGTCATCGAGCGGGCCGCCGAGCTGTCCGGACGTCGCTACGGCGCGGACCACGACGACGACGTCCGCATGCGCGTGGTGAGCGACCACGTGCGCAGCTCGCTGATGCTGACCGCCGACGGCGTGACCCCTGGCAACGAGGGCCGCGGCTACGTGCTGCGCCGGCTGCTGCGGCGCACCGTGCGCGCGATGCGGCTGCTCGGCGTCGAGCAGCCGTCGCTGCCCGAGCTGCTGCCGGTGAGCATGGAGCGCATGAAGGCCTCCTACCCGGAGGTCGAGCGCGACTTCGCCCGCATCGAGCAGATCGCGTACGCCGAGGAGGAGGCCTTCCGCCGCACCCTGGCGGCGGGCACCACCATCCTCGACACAGCCGTGGCCCAGACCAAGGCCGGCGGCGGCGCGAGCCTGAGCGGCGAGCGGGCGTTCCAGCTGCACGACACCTACGGCTTCCCGATCGACCTGACCCTGGAGATGGCGGGGGAGCAGGGCCTGCAGGTCGACCAGGACGGCTTCCGCCGGCTCATGCAGGAGCAGCGGCAGCGGGCCAAGGACGACGCGCGCGCCAAGAAGGGCGGGCACGCCGACACCACGGTGTGGCGGGGCCTGCGCGAGCACGGTCCGACCGACTTCCTCGCGTACCTCGAGCTCGAGTCCGAGGGCTCGGTGCGCGGCATCGTCCGCGACGGCGAGCTCGTCCAGGCGGCGGGGGAGGGCGAGACGGTGCAGGTCGTGCTCGACCGCACCCCGTTCTACGCCGAGTCCGGCGGCCAGATCGCCGACGAGGGCGAGATCGTCGCGGACGGCGTCCGGCTGCGGGTGCTCGACGTGCAGCGCCCGGTGAAGGGGCTGATCGCGCACCAGGTCGAGGTGGTCTCCGGTGAGCTGCGCGCCGGTCAGCAGGTGCACGCGAAGGTCGACCGCGAGTGGCGCATCTCGGCCTGCCAGGCGCACTCGGGCACGCACGTCGTGCACGCGGCGCTGCGCCAGGTGCTCGGCCCGACGGCGCTGCAGAGCGGGTCGTACAACAAGCCCGGCTACCTGCGGCTCGACTTCGCCTGGGGCTCGGCGCTCGACCCGGCCACCCGCAGCGAGATCGAGGAGGTCGCCAACCAGGCCGTCCGGCACGACCTCGCGGTGTCGGCGTCGGTGATGCGGCTCGAGCAGGCCCGCGAGCTGGGTGCGCTCGCGCTGTTCGGCGAGACGTACGACGAGGACGTGCGCGTCGTCGAGATCGGCGGCCCCTGGTCGCGCGAGCTCTGCGGTGGCACGCACGTCGCGCACTCCTCGCAGATCGGCGCGCTCACCCTCACCGGTGAGTCGTCCGTCGGCTCCGGCGTGCGCCGGGTCGAGGCGCTGGTGGGCATCGAGGCGCTGCGGTACCTCGGTCGCGAGCGCGCGCTCGTCGCCGGGCTCGCCGACCTGCTCAAGGTGCCCGGCGCCGAGGTGCCCGAGCGGGTGGCCCAGCTGGTGGCCCGGGTGCGCGACGCCGAGCGGCAGCTGCAGCAGCTGCAGCAGGCCCAGGTGCTGCAGGCCGCGGGCGGCCTCGCGTCGTCCGCGCGCGACGTCTACGGCGTGCAGGTCGTCACGCACGACGGCGGCGACCTCACGGCCGACGCGCTGCGCTCGCTGGTGCTCGACGTCCGCGGCCGGATGCCCGCCGACCGCCCGGCCGTCGTGGCCGGCACCGCCACCGCGAAGGGGCGGCCGGTCGTGGTCGTCGCGACGAACGAGGAGGCGCGGCGCTGGGGCGTCAAGGCAGGCGCCCTGGTGCGCGAGGCGGCGTCCGTGCTCGGCGGCGGCGGCGGCGGCAAGGACGACGTCGCCCAGGGCGGCGGCACCGACCCGGCTCGCACCGGCGAGGCGCTCGCCCGCATCGAGCACGTCGTCGGCGAGCGGGTCACCCAGCGGTGAACGTCCTGCCGAGCCACCGCCTCCGAGGGCCCGCGGGCGCCCCGGGGGCGGTGGCCCGGCGGTGCCCGGCATGAGGCACGGCGTGCGGCTGGGCGTCGACGTCGGGTCGGTGCGCGTCGGTCTGGCCGCCAGCGACCCGTCCGGGCTGCTGGCGACGCCGGTCGAGACGCTCGCCCGCGACACGGTCGGCGAGGCCGACCTGCGCCGCATCGCCGACGAGGTGCGCGAGCGCGCGGCGATCGAGGTGCTCGTGGGGCTGCCCAGGTCGCTGAACGGGCGCGAGGGCCCGGCGGCGGCCACCGCCCGGGCGTACGCCGAGCGCCTCGCCGGGCTGCTCGACGTGCCGGTGCGCATGGTCGACGAGCGGCTGTCGACGGTGTCGGCGCACGCCGCGCTGCGCTCGTCCGGGGTGAAGGGACGCCGTCAGCGCGCGGTGGTCGACCAGGCGGCGGCCGTCGTGCTGCTGCAGCAGGGCCTCGACCAGGAGCGCTCGACCGGCCGGCCGCCGGGGACGCCGGCCGCCGTGCAGGGTGCGGACCGTCCGGCGACGCAGCAGGTAGGCTCCCGCCGGGCCGAGCACGACCCCGCGCCGGCCGCACCCGACACCCGTCCCGCCTCCGGAGGCAGCGACCGCGATGGCTGACCGCGACGACCTGGCCGCCATGCTGCCCGGCGACCACCCGGTCGAGGGCCCGGGCGGGCCGTACGCCGCCCCGGCCCCCGTGGCCGAGCCTCCGCTCAGCCGTCGCGACCAGCGCCACGACCGCGACCGGGCGCGCCGACGCAAGCAGCGCCGCGGTCGCCGCACGGTCGTCATGCTCGTCGCGGTCGTGGTGGTCGCCGGCGCGCTGTTCGGCGCGATCACCGTGCTGAAACCGATCTACGACAAGCTCACCGCGAGCGACGACTACGCCGGGTCGGGCAGCGGATCGGTCACCGTGACCGTCGCGGAGGGCGCCAGCGCGACGCGGATCGGCGAGACGCTGCACGACGCAGGCGTGGTGAAGACGTCGAAGGCGTTCGTCGAGGCGGCCGCCGACGAGCCCGCCTCGCAGAAGATCCAGCCCGGCGAGTACACCCTGCGCAAGCAGATGAGCGGTGCGGCCGCGGTGTCGCTGCTGCTCGACCCGTCGTCGCGAGCGGCTCGCGGACGGGTGACGCTGCGCGAGGGCCTGCGGCAGACGCAGGTCGTGGCGGCGCTGGCGAAGGCGACCGGCCTGCCGTCGTCCGACTACACGAAGGCGCTGAAGGACCCGGAGGCGATCGGCCTGCCGGCCGCGGCGAAGGGCAAGGCCGAGGGGTGGCTGTTCCCCGACACCTACGAGCTGGCGCCCGACGCCACCGCCACCGAGCAGCTGAAGATGCTCGTCGCCCGCACCACCAAGGTGCTCGACGACCTCGACGTGCCCGAGGACGAGCGCCAGACCCTGCTCACCAAGGCGAGCATCGTGCAGGCCGAGGGCGGGTCGGAGCGGGACTTCGGCAAGATCGCCACGGTCATCGAGCGGCGGCTGGCGAACGACCTGCAGAACGGGGGCAAGCTGCAGTTCGACTCGACGGTCAGCTACGGCACCGGACGCGGCGGCGTCTTCACCACCGCCGCCGAGCGGGCCGACACCAAGAACCTCTACAACACGTACGCGCGCGCCGGGCTGCCGGTCGGCCCGATCGGCAACCCCGGCGAGGCGGCCATCAAGGCGGTGCTCGACCCGACGCCGGGGCCGTGGACGTACTTCACCGTGGTGAACCTCGACACCGGCGAGACGAAGTTCACGACGTCGTACCAGCAGCACCTCGGCTACGTGCAGCAGCTGCGCGACTGGATCAAGGCGCACCCGAGCAAGTGAGGGCGGCGGTCCTCGGCAGCCCCGTCGGGCACTCCCTGTCGCCGATCCTGCACCGGGCGGCGTACGACGCGCTCGGCCTGACCGGCTGGCGGTACGAGGCGCTGGAGGTCGCCGACGCCGCGGCCCTGCACGCGTTCGTCACCGGGCTCGACGACGAGTGGGCCGGCCTGTCGCTCACGATGCCGCTGAAGCGCCTGGTGCAGCCGCTGCTCGACGCGGTGGACGAGCCGGCGCGGGTGACCGGGTCGGTGAACACCGTGGTGCTGTCGCCCGGACGCCGGACCGGCTCGAACACCGACGTCCACGGGGTCGTCGCGGCGCTGGCCGAGGGCGGGGTGACGGCGCTGGCGCCGGGGGAGTCGGTGGTGCTCGGCGGCGGTGCGACGGCGGCCTCGGCGGTCGCCGCGCTCGTGGGCCTCGGTGATCGCGCCCCGGTGCTCGCCGTCCGCGACCCCGCGCGAGCGGGCACGGCGGCCGCCGTGGCGCAGGCCCTGGGTGGCCGCGCACGGGTCGTGACGTCGGCCGAGGCGCCGGCGCTGCTCGGCACGGCCCGGGTCGCGGTGAGCACCGTGCCGGCCGCCGCCGCCGCGGCGACCGCCGACCTGGTGCGTGCCGCCGGACCGCTCGGCGGGGTGCTGCTCGACGTCGTCTACGACCCGTGGCCGACCACCCCGGCGGGCGCGTGGCAGCAGGCGGGGGGCACGGTCGTCGACGGCTTCGCGATGCTGCTGCACCAGGCCGGCCGGCAGGTCGCGGCCATGACCGGCCGCGAGGTGACGGGCGACGTGCTCACCGCGATGCGGGTCGCGGGCCGGCGCGCCCTCGACGGCTGACCGCGGGGTCGTTGCCTCCTCAAGGCTCGGCCCGGGACGGCCGATAGGCACACCGGAGTCGTCCGACCAACGCCGGAGGGTGCGCGAATGCAGCTCGTCGACATCCTGCTCGCCGACGGGCTCGTCGACGAGCGGCAGCTGGACGCTGCGTACGAAGAGCACCAGCGACAGGGCCGCAGCCTCGGCCGCGTGCTCGTCGAGCACGGCGTCATCACCGAGGCGCAGCTCGTGGCGGCCCTCGCCCAGCAGATCGGCCTGCCGTTCGTCGACCTGCAGGAGGTGCAGGTCGACGCCTCGGCGACCGCCCGCGTCCCCGGCGCGGTCGTGCGCCGGCACACCGCCATGCCCATCGGCTACGGCGACGACGGCAAGCTGCTGGTCGCGATGGCCGATCCGGGCAACGTCTTCGCGCTCGACGACTTCCGGCAGATGACCGGGCTCGACGTGCGGCCCGTGGTGGCCACCCGCGGCGACCTGCTGGCGGCCATCGACCGGTACTACCGGGCGGACGCCGACCTCGACGACCTCACCACCGCCCTCGGCGGTGACGCCGCCGAGGAGGAGGAGCTCAGCAAGGTCAAGGAGATCGTCGACGACGCGCCGATCGTCAAGTACGTGAACCTGCTGATCATGCAGGCGATCCAGGACCGCGCCTCCGACATCCACCTCGAGCCCAGCGAGCACGACCTGCGCGTGCGGTACCGCATCGACGGCGTCCTGCACGAGGTCATGCGCTCGCCCCGCGCGATCCAGTCCGGCGTCATCTCGCGGCTGAAGATCATGGCCGACATCGACATCGCCGAGCGGCGCGTCCCGCAGGACGGCCGGCTGTCGGTGAACGCGAACGGCCGCAAGATCGACCTGCGCGTGGCCACGCTGCCGACGGTGTGGGGCGAGAAGGTCGTCATGCGCATCCTCGACAACTCGACCGCGAGCCTCGACCTGGCCGACCTCGGCTTCAGCGCCGCGAACTACGAGCGGTTCTCGAAGAGCTGGGTGAAGCCCTACGGCATGATCCTGGTGACCGGGCCCACCGGGTCGGGCAAGTCGACGACGCTCTACGCCACGCTGAACATCGTCAACAAGCCCGAGGTCAACGTCATCACCGTCGAGGACCCGGTCGAGTACCGGTTGCCGGGCATCAACCAGGTGCAGGTGAACGTGAAGGCGGGCCTGACCTTCGCGGCCGCGCTGCGCTCGATCCTGCGCTCCGACCCCGACATCGTGCTGCTCGGCGAGATCCGCGACCACGAGACCGCGCAGATCGCCGTCGAGGCGTCGCTGACCGGTCACCTGGTGCTGTCGACGCTGCACACGAACGACGCGCCGTCCGCGATCACCCGGCTGACCGAGATGGGCATCGAGCCCTTCCTGGTCGGCTCGGCGCTGGACTGCGTGCTGGCGCAGCGGCTCACCCGCAAGCTGTGCTCGCGGTGCAAGGAGGCCTACGTGCCGGACGCGCAGGACCTGCTGCGCGTGGGGTTCCCGTTCGACCCGCTCGACTCGCTGCCGCAGCTGTACCGGCCGGTCGGCTGCTCGTCGTGCTCGCGCACCGGCTACAAGGGCCGGGTCGCGCTGCACGAGGTGATGAGCGTGGGGGAGCAGATCGAGCGGCACACCGTCGACCGCGCCTCGGCCGCCGTCATCGGCGCCACCGCGCGCGAGGAGGGCATGTCGACGCTGCGCCAGGACGGCTGGCTCAAGGTGCTCGAGGGCGTCACCAGCATCGAGGAGGTCCTGCGCGTCGTCGCCTGACGACTGCGCGGGTCCGCTCTCAAGATCGTCCGCAGGCAGGCCGATGACCTGCTGAAGCAACCGTGCCGGACGCCGCCTGCGTCCGTCCTGAGGGGAGTGCCGTGAGCACCATCGGGCAGCCGTACGTCCCGGAGCAGTTCGCGTTCAAGGGCGTCGAGGAGTCCCACGTGCCGTTGACGACGGGTCCGCTGCCGGCGGCGCCGACCGTGGCGATGATGGCCCCGCAGGTCGCCTCCTCGGCCTACAAGCGCGCGTCGACGGAGCAGTCGAGCGAGCAGGACGTGCCGATCAACGAGCTGCTGATCGACATGATCGCGACCGGCGCCTCCGACCTGCACCTCACCTCCGGCGCCCCGCCCATGGTGCGCACGAAGGGCGAGTTGCGGCCGCTCGGCGAGCACGAGGTCATGACGCCGCCGGTGCTGCAGCGCTCGATCTACGCGATGCTCTCGCAGAAGCAGCGCGAGCGGTTCGAGAACGAGCTCGAGCTGGACTTCGCCTACTCGGTGCCCGGCCGCGCGCGCTTCCGCGTGAACGTGTACCGCCAGCGCGAGGCGCTCGGCGCCGCCTTCCGCCTCATCCCGTACGAGATCAAGGGTCTCGAGGACCTCGGCGTGCCGCCGTCCGTCAGCAACTTCGCCGGGCTTCCGCGCGGCATGGTGCTCGTCACCGGCCCGACCGGCTCGGGCAAGTCGACCACCCTCGCGGGCATCATCGACCTGGCCAACCGCACCCGGCACGAGCACATCATGACCGTCGAGGACCCCATCGAGTTCCTGCACCGGCACAAGGGCTGCCTGGTCAACCAGCGCGAGGTCGGCGAGGACACCAAGTCCTTCTCGAACGCGCTGAAGCACGCGCTGCGGCAGGACCCCGACATCATCCTGGTCGGCGAGATGCGCGACCTCGAGACCATCGGGGTCGCCCTCACCGCCGCCGAGACCGGCCACCTCGTCTTCGCCACCCTGCACACGCAGGACGCCGCGCAGACCATCGACCGCGTCATCGACGTCTTCCCCTCGGAGCAGCAGCAGCAGGTGCGGGTGCAGCTCGCCGGCGCCATCCAGGGCGTCGTCTGCCAGACGCTGTGCAAGACCCGGGACGGCCGCGGCCGCGTCGTCGCGACCGAGGTGATGGTGGCGACCCCCGCCATCCGCAACCTCATCCGCGAGGGCAAGACCCACCAGATCTACAGCTCGATGCAGGCCGGCGCGAAGCACGGCATGCACACCCTCGACCAGCACCTGGCCGAGCTCGTGCGCACCAACCAGATCACGTACGAGCACGGCCTGGAGAAGTGCCACCACGTCGAGGACTTCAACCGCCTGCTCGGCCGGATCTAGGGAACGCGCCATGTCGACACTCACGTTCGAGTACGCCGTCCGCGACCGGGCCGGCAAGCTCGTCAAGGGCACGCTCGAGGCCGAGAACCAGGGCCAGGTCGTGCAGAAGCTCAAGACCATGGGCTACGCCCCGGTCAGCATCACCAAGACGAACTCCGGCATGAACAAGGAGATCACCCTCCCCACCCTGGGGAACCCGGTGAAGCTCAAGGACCTGGCGGTCATGGCCCGCCAGTTCGCGACGATGATCAACTCCGGTCTGTCGCTGCTGCGCGCGCTGACGATCCTCGCCGACCAGACGGAGAACAAGCCGCTGCGCGAGGCCCTGGCCTCGATCCGGGCGGACGTCGAGGGCGGCACCTCGCTGTCGTCGGCCATGGCCAAGCTCCCGAAGATCTTCCCGCCGCTCATGATCAACATGTGCCGGGCCGGCGAGGTCGGCGGCTTCCTCGACACCGTGCTGCTGCAGATCGCCGCCAACTACGAGGCCGAGGTCAAGCTGCGCGGCAAGATCAAGTCGGCCATGACCTACCCGACCGTGGTGTTCTGCATCGCGATCGTGGCCGTCATCGGCATGCTGCTGTTCATCGTGCCGATCTTCGCCAAGATGTTCACCGACCTCGGCGGCGAGCTGCCGGCACCCACCAAGGTGCTGGTGCTGCTGAGCTCGGTGGCGAAGGTCGGTGCGCCGGTCGGCATCGTGGCCCTGATCGTCTTCAGCATCCTGTGGCAGCGCATCAAGCACAAGGACGGCGTGCGCATGTTCGTCGACCCGCTGAAGCTCAAGATGCCGGTCTTCGGCACGCTGTTCAGCAAGGTCGCCCTGAGCCGCTACACCCGCAACCTCGGCACGATGCTGCGCTCCGGCGTGCCGATCCTGCAGGCCCTCGACATCGTCGGCGAGACCAGCGGCAACATGGTGCTGGTCAAGGCCTCTCGCGA
The DNA here is from genome assembly GCF_054776675.1 of Angustibacter aerolatus. Lineage (NCBI taxonomy): Bacteria > Bacillati > Actinomycetota > Actinomycetes > Kineosporiales > Kineosporiaceae > Angustibacter > Angustibacter aerolatus. The sequence continues at coordinate 52,918 of NZ_BAAHBM010000005.1, read as the reverse complement.
CGTCCAGGAGAGCGTGCGCCGCGGCGACTCGCTGAGCCAGCCGCTCACCGAGCACTCGGTGTTCCCGCCGATGGTGGTGCAGATGCTCGCCGTCGGTGAGGACACCGGCGCCATGGACACCATGCTGCACAAGATCTCGGACTTCTACGACCAGGAGGTCGAGGCGACGACCGAGGCCCTCACCAGCCTCATCGAACCGCTCATGATCGCGGTGCTCGGCGGCATCATCGGGTCGATGATCATCGCCCTCTACATGCCCATCTTCAAGGTGTTCGACCTCATCAAGTAGCGCTCCGCAGCACCTGCCGGCACCCACGAGGGGTGACGGGCCACCCGGCCCGTCACCCCTCGTGCGCGTTGCGGCCGGCGCTGCGCCGAACGGGGAAAAGTTCCCGGATCCGGGGCTCAAGTCCTGGCCCCAGCCACCGAAACACTATCTGTCAGCGAGCCACCGACCCGACACCGGATGCGGGAACACAAGGTCGGCTCAAGAACTTGAAGGAGAGCAGCAGATGCTCGCTCGCATCCGCAAGGCCCAGGAGGAGAACGAGGGCGGCTTCACCCTCATCGAGCTCCTGGTCGTCATGATCATCATCGGCATCCTGGCCGCGATCGCCATCCCGGTCTTCCTGTCGCAGCGCGCCAAGGCGCAGGACACCGCGACGAAGGCCGACGTCTCCACGCTCGGCAAGGAGATCGCCACCTACTTCGTCGACGGCACCGCCACCCCGACCATCGCCCTGACCGCCGGCCGCTACGTGGTCAACGGCACGGACGCCGGCAAGGTGTCGAACGGCGTCGTCGCCAAGCAGATCAGCCCCACCGGCATGACCTCCGCCGCCTGGTGCGTCGGCCTCACCAACCCGAACGGCGCCACCAAGGACTACAAGTACTCGGCGCAGAACGGCCTCGAGTCGGGCAACTGCACCAGCCCGACCGCTCCGTGACGCACTGAGCGACAGCTCACCCCGAGGGCGGGCACCGCACACGCGGTGCCCGCCCTTCGTCCGTCCCGCCCCGCACCACCCGCCCCGCAACAGTTCCCGTCAGGAGAAGCCCGTGCTGGCCCGCATCCGCAAGGCCCAGGAGGAGCGTGAGGGTGGCTTCACCCTCATCGAGCTCCTGGTCGTCATGATCATCATCGGCATCCTCGCGGCCATCGCGATCCCGGTCTTCCTGTCGCAGCGCGCCAAGGCGCAGGACACCGCGACGAAGGCCGACGTCTCCACGCTCGGCAAGGAGATCGCCACCTACTTCGTCGACGGCACCGGCGTCCCCACCATCGCCATCACCGCCGGCCGCTACGTCGTGAACGGCACGGACGCCGGCAAGGTCTCCAAGGGCGTCGTGTCCGCGCAGATCGTCAGCACCGGCATGACGCAGAAGGCCTGGTGCGTCGGCCTGACGAACCCGAACGGCTCGCAGAAGGACTACGAGTACTCGGCGCAGAACGGCCTCGAGGCCGGCACCTGCACCAGCCCGACCGCTCCCTGACCGACGCACCACCCGACCTGCTCCGCACCGACCCGTCACCGACCGGAGGACCGCCGTGATCACCAGCATTCGCCGTCGCCAGGGCGACGAGGGCTTCACGCTCATCGAGCTCCTCGTCGTCATGATCATCATCGGCATCCTCGCCGCGGTGGCCATCCCGGTGTTCCTGTCGCAGCGCGCCAAGGCGCAGGACACGGCGACGAAGGCCGACGTGTCGAAGCTGGGCAAGGAGCTGGCCACCTACTGGATCGACGGTGCCGCGGCGCCGACGGTGACGGTGGCCGCCGGGCGGTACCTGGTCGGCACGAACGACGTCGGCAAGGCCAGCAACAGCGTGACGGTGAAGACCACGAACGTGGTGGACTCGGCGCACTGGTGCCTGGCGCTGCAGAACACCGCCGGCTCGACGCAGGTCTGGAAGTACTCGGCTCGCAGCGGGCTCGGCAGCGGTGACTGCGCGGCAGCCGACGTCGCCTGACGACGCGCCACCAGCGGGGCCCCGTCCGGTCGGACGGGGCCCCGCTGCGCTTCCCGGGTGAGGGCGGTTCAAGCCGAGGGGGCACCGAGCCGATGACCGGTCGGAGCGCAGGTGCACCAGCACCCGCGCGCAGTCCCTGGAGGAAGACGTGCTGCTGCCACCTGACGTCCGCGAGGACGACGGCTTCAGCCTCATGGAGGCGGTCGTCGCGCTGCTGGTGCTCGCCGTGACCGCCGTGAGCGTCGCCGGCCTGCTGACGAACACGCTGGACGCCGCGCGCGGCAACACGCAGCGCACCGCGGCGTCGGAGGTGGCCGGCAACGTGATGGAGGCCGTGCGCAACCAGTCGGCCGACGACATCCCGGACGGCCGCACCGTGATCGGCAACCAGTTCGTCGACGGCACGCAGTACAACGTCGTGCAGGACGCGGCCTACGTGCCCGCGGCCGGCGGCGCCACCTGCGCCGGCGGCGGCGCCCCCGCCTACAAGCGGGTCGCGGTGACCATCTCGTGGCTGCAGGACGGCCGCACCCGCACCATGCGCAGCGACACCCTGCGGGCCCTCACCTACGGCAACGACGCCCTGACCGGCGGCGCCGTCGCGGTGAAGGTGCTCGGCTCCGACGGCAAGGGCCAGCCCGGCCTGCCGGTGACCCTCGCGCCGAGCCCCACCGGTCCCGTGGTCGGCACCAGCACGACGGACGACGACGGCTGCGTGGTCTTCGCCGGCCGCACCGCCGGCAACTACCGGGCGACCGTGACCACCGGCGGGTACGTCGACGTGGACGGCAACAGCATCGCCTCCAGCGGCGAGTTCGGCATCGTCGGCGGCCAGACGACGTCGACGACGATCACCTACGAGAAGGCGGCCGCGCTGGCCGTGTCGCTGAGCGGCGCGCAGGACGCGACCGCGACCGTGCCGGCCCTGCTGCCCATGACGATGTACAACACCGACCGCTGGTCGGGCACGCAGTACCGCGTCTACCGCGACTGCACGATCGTCGGCGGCGCGCTCTGCTTCACCGGCAACGCCGGGCCGACCCCGCCGCCGAACACGGTGCGCAGCACCGCCGGCCTGTTCCCGGCCAACTACAAGTTCTGGCCCGGCAGCTGCACCGACGCGCAGCCGACCTCGTCGGTGAACGTGCTCGTGGGGGGCGCCGACGTCACCAACGCCGCGCTGCCGCTGGCGACGGTCAAGGTCACCAAGCAGAGCGCCGGCTCGGTCTACGCGGCGCACGCCGTCGAGCTGGCCGCCCTGGGAGGGCGCTGCACCTCGGGCGAGGTCATCGCACTGGGCACCATGACGGCCAACCAGACCAAGGTCTTCGCCCTCCCGGACGGGAAGTGGACCCTGCAGACGGCGACCACGGTGCCGGTCAACCCGTCGGGGTCGCAGACCAAGGACCTCAAGGCGACCGACAGCTCGATCCCGACCGTGACGGTGCCGTGATGACCCGACCCGGCACCCACCGCGCCCTCCGCCCCAGTTCGGCCGACGACCGCGGCACGTCGCTCACGGAGCTGCTGGTGAGCATGCTCATCACCAGCATGATCATGGCGCTCACCGGCACGGTCGTGGTGACCACGCTGAGGCAGCAGCAGACCGCGGTGGCCAAGACGAACGCCAGCGCGAGCCTGCGCATCACCATGGAGGCGCTGACCCGCGACCTGCGGGTGGCCTCGCCGCCCGACGCGGTGACGAACGCGATCACCTCCGCCGGCCCGCGCGAGATCATCTTCTTCAGCGCCCGAGGCGCCTACAACGAGACCACCAAGGTCATGCCCGCGCCGACGAAGGTGCGCTACTGGATCGACCCGACGGGCGGTTGCCTGCGCCGGACGATGGTGGCGGCCGGCGGCACGCCCGCCGCCCCGACGTACCCGAGCGACACCTCGGTGCGCGCGATGGCCGGCACCTGCCTCTCGCCCGGCCGCTACAACCCGACCACCTCGACGCTGTTCAGCTACTGCGGCGTGACGTCGGGGACCGACCCGTGCCTCAAGGCCGACGGCGTCACCTCGACGGTCGTCGTGCCGAGCACGGCCGAGGCCGGGGCGCTCGGCTCGGTGCTCAGCGCCACCCAGGAGAACCAGGTGGCCGACGTGCGCATCGCCATGCAGGTGCAGGACGCCGCGAACACGCGGGTCGGCGCGGCGACGACGACGCGCGACGTGGTGCTGATCAACCGCGCGACGGCGCTGCAGGGCCAGGGCTGACGCGATGACGGGTTCGACGGGTTCGACCAGATCGAGCGGTTCGACGGAGACGAGGACGACGATGCGACGTGGTGTGCTGATCGAGCTGCGCCGGCGCGTGGCAGGCACCGGGCGCGACGACGAGGGCATCGCCCTGCTCAGCGTCATGGGCAGCATGCTGATGCTCACGCTGTTCCTGCTCGCCACCCTGAGCTTCACGCTGCAGAACCTGAAGCCGAGCCGCAACGGCCAGGACGGCGTCACCGCGCTGGCCGCCGCGCAGGCCGGCATCGACGACTACGTCTCCCGCCTGAACACGACGCCGGGCTACTGGCGCCTGGGCAACGTCGACGCGACGAACCAGGCGCTGCCCAACGGCCGGCTCGGGAACTACGCGGGTATCAAGGTGCCGGGCGCCGACACCCAGACCACGACGTACAAGTACCAGGTGCTGAGCAACGGCAGCGACGTCGCCAGCCAGGGCGTGGTGCGCCTGCGGTCCACCGGCACCAAGGGGTCGCAGTCGCGCACGCTCACTGCGTCGCTCGCCCCCAACGGGTTCCTCAACTACATCTACCACACCAACTTCGAGACGCTCGACCCGTTGCTGTTCACCGGCAACGGTGACGCGCGTCGCAGCACCTGCGCCCAGTACTGGTACAAGGGCCGGCCCGATTCGGGCAACGGCGCCTGCACCGACATCGGCTTCGGCGGTGGCGACGTCATCAACGGCCCGATCCACACCAACGACTCGATCCTGATGAACGGCGTGGCGACCTTCGCCAACGCGCAGACCGAGACCAGCTGGAACGCGGCGCGCTCGATCACCGGCCGCACGCCGCCGAGCGCCACCACGCTGTACCGCAACAGCCCGGCGCCCAGCGGCAACAAGCCGTACTACGCGCCGGTGCTGCAGATCCCGGCCGACAACACCTCGCTGAAGGACATCGCCGACCCGACGAACCCGGCGTACAGCCAGCAGGGCTGCGTCTACACCGGTGCCACCCGCATCACGTTCACCGGCAGCACCATGACCGTGTACAGCCCGAACACCAAGGGCTCGACCGTGCCGCTGCGCTGCTACAACGTGAACGCCGCCGACAAGACCGCCCCGCAGACCGGCCTGGCCATCCCGCCGGTCATCTACGTCGACACGCTCTCGGGGAGCTGCGGCAACGCGGGTGGTTCGCAGCTGAACGGCTTCAAGTCGCCGTACGCCGGCACGGAGTACGTCGGCACCGGCGTCGACAACTTCTCGCTCGCGTCGGCGGACTTCATCGGGCCGACGTACAAGTGCGACTCCGGCAACGCCTTCGTGAGCGGCGAGCTGAACGGCGCCACCACACTGGCCGCGGCCCAGGACATCGTGGTCGTCGGCGACATCACCTACAGCGACACCACCAGCTCGAGCGACGACGTGCTCGGCCTCATCCCCGGTCACTTCGTCTGGGTGTGGCACCCGGTCGCGGCCTGCACCACCAACGGGCAGAGCGGCTGCTCGGCGCAGACGACCATGCAGTCGCAGCTGCCGGTGCAGCAGTACGGCTACCGCAACCTGCTGCCGACGCCGATCAGCAACATCAGCGCGGCGATCCTGGCCGTGGACGACAGCTTCATCACCCAGAACTACCGGCTCGGCCCGGTGCTGTCGACGAACGCCGCGACGAAGCTCAACGTCTTCGGCGCCATCGCCCAGCAGTTCCGTGGCACGGTGGCCACCACCAGCAACGGCATCGCGGTGACCGGGTACATCAAGAACTACGTCTACGACGCGCGGTTCCAGCACGGCATGCAGCCGCCGTACTTCCTGCAGCCGTCCGGTGCGGTATGGAGCGCGACGTCGGTCTCCGACGACCTGAGGTGACCGGCGCTGCCGCCGGCCAGCGCTCGATAGGGTCGGCGGCATGACCGTGCTGCTCGCCGTGCTGTGCGGCGTCCTGGGCCTGGCCATCGGCTCGTTCCTCAACGTGGTGGTCTGGCGGGTGCCGCGCGGCGAGTCCGTCGCGCACCCGCCGAGCGCCTGCCCGCGCTGCGGCCACCCGATCCGCCCGCGCGACAACGTGCCGGTGCTCGGGTGGCTGCTGCTGCGGGGGAGGTGCCGCGACTGCGGCGAGCCGATCAGCGCCCGCTACCCGGTCGTCGAGGCGCTCACCGGCCTGCTCTTCGCCGCCGTGGCGGTGCGCTTCGGTCTGGCGTGGGAGCTGCCGGCGTTCCTCTTCCTCATGGCCATCTCGGTGGCGCTCACGCTCATCGACATCGACGTGCAGCGGCTGCCGTTCGCCATCGTCAACCCGTCGTACGTGGTGACGGTCGTGCTGCTCGGCGGTGCTGCGCTGCTGGGCGACCACCACCGGGCCGGCGTGCGCGCACTGGTTGGCGCGGTGCTGATGGGTCTGGCCTACTACCTCCCCGAGCTGCTGTACCGGCTGGTGCGCGGGCGCAGCGGCATGGGCGGCGGCGACATCCGCTTGGCGCCCCTGCTCGGTGCCTACCTCGGCTACCTCGGCTTCGACGTCCTCGTGGTCGGCTGGTTCCTCGGGTTCCTCTTCGGTGCCCTGCAGGGCGTCCCCACGATGCTGGTGCGGCGCAGCGGGTGGGCGACGCGCATCCCGTTCGGGCCGTTCATGTTCCTGGGCGCCTGGGTCTCGGTGTGGGCCGGCCACGCGATCGGCGACCTCTACCTGCGGCTGACCCTCGGCGGCTGACCCGCGCAGGGCAACTTGCGATCTTCGCTCAAGCAACGACGCCTGGGCACCGATCAATGCCACTGAAGGGACCTCGGAGTGAGGTCCTCCCCGCGACGAGGGTCGCACCGGAAGGGGTTTCACGGTGGCTGGACGGACCACGATCGGGCTCGACGTCGGCACATCCGGCGTCCGCGCCGCCGAACTGTCGTTCGGCAAGCGTGGGGTGACCCTCGAGAAGTTCGGGCAGGTCGCCCTGCCGGAGGGCGTCGTGCGCGACGGCGAGGTCGCCGACCCCGCGCAGCTCACGCACGCCGTGAAGCAGCTGTGGGCGGCCACCGGCTTCTCGCACAAGAAGGTCGCCCTCGGCATCGCCAACCAGCGCGTCGTCGTGCGCCAGGTCGAGCTGCCCTGGCTGCCGGCCAAGGAGCTGCGCGAGGCGCTGCCCTACCAGGTGCAGGACTTCCTGCCGATGCCGGTCGACCAGGCGGTGCTCGACTTCCACCCCGTCGAGGACCTCACCAGCCCCGGCCAGCCCCGCATGGTCCGCGGCATGCTCGTCGCCGCCGTCCGCAGCGTGGTGCTGACCAACGTGAACGCGGTGCAGCGCGCCGGCCTCTCCGTCACCGGCGTCGACCTCACGTCGTTCGCGGTGCTGCGCTCGATGGCCGAGCAGGGCGCCGCCGACTCCGACGTCGTCGCGCTCGTCGACATCGGCGCCAAGGTCACCAACATCGTCGTCCACCGCGCCGGCGTGCCGCTGCTGGTGCGCATCCTGCTGCTCGGCGGCCAGGACGTCACCGACGCCGTGGCCGACGCGGTCGGGCTGCCCTCGGCGCAGGCCGAGGCGCTCAAGCAGATGCCGCAGGCCACCGGCCGCCCGCACGACGAGCTCGTCACCGCCGGCCGCGCCATCGACGACAGCGCCGCGGTGTTCGTCGACGAGGTGCGCAGCTCGCTCGACTACTTCAGCTCGACGAACGGCGGCGCCGGCAGCGTGCAGCGGCTCGTCGTCACCGGCGGCGGCTCGCGCCTGAGCGGCCTGGTCGAGCGCCTCGAGGCGGCCACCCGCCTGCCCGTCTCCGTCGGGAACGCCCTGCAGTCGGTCGAGCTCGGCCGCACCGGGCTGTCCGACGAGCAGCTGTCCTTCGTCCAGCCACTGGTCGCTGTGCCGGTGGGTCTCGCACTTGGAGCCGACCGATGAGCCAGGCCGACCAGCTGGCCGTCGCCAGCATCCAGCTGACCACCTTCCGACCGGCGCAGGTCAACCTGCTGCCGCCGGAGGTCGTGTCGGCTCGCACCCTGAAGAAGGTGCAGGCCGGCCTCGGCGGCGGCCTCGTGCTCCTCGTCGTCGCCCTCGGTGGCGGGTTCGTCCTGGCCAACCAGGACCGCGCGCACGCCGCCGACGACCTCGCCGTCGAGCAGACGCACACCCAGCAGCTGCTGAACGACCAGCAGAAGTACGCCGACGTGCCGCGGACCATCGCGGCGATCGAGTCGGCCGAGATCAGCCGCGAGACCGCGATGTCGCAGGACGTCGAGTGGTACCGCCAGCTGACGAACTTCGCGCTCTCGGTGCCGTCGGACGTCTGGTTCCGCAACGTCTCGTTCGCGCTGACCAGCGCGACGGCGGCGCCGGCGGCGACCGCGGCGACCACCGGCGTCCCCACCACGACGACGGCCGGCTCGGCAGCACCCATCGCGACGATCTCCGTCGAGGGCAGCGCCCTCGAGCACGTCGACGTCGCCGCCTGGCTCGACACGCTGGCCCGCCAGCCGGGTGTCGTCGACCCGACCTTCAGCCAGAGCACCCAGCGCCTGGTCGGCAAGAAGACGGTCGTCGACTTCACCTCGAGCGCGACCGTGACCTCCGAGGACCTCTCGCACCGCTACGACCGGAAGCAGGGCTGACGGCATGACCTCGACCAGGACGTGGAGCCTCGGCGCCGCGGTGCTCGCGCTGCTGCTGGTGGTGGCAGCGTGGTTCCTGCTGATCTCCCCGCAGCGCTCGCAGGCCGCCGAGCTGCGCTCCCAGACCGCGCAGCAGCGCGATCACAACCAGTCGATCGAGCTCAAGACGGCGCAGCTCAAGGCGCAGTACGCGTCGCTGAGCGACCGCGAGAAGGACCTCGCGGTCATCCGCCGCCAGCTCCCCGACAGCGCCGCCCTGCCCTCGCTCATCCGCGACCTCTCGGTGCAGGCCGGAGTCGCCGGTGTCGACCTGGTCAGCGTGACGCCGGCCGCCCCCACCCCGTACACCCCGGGTGCGGCAGCGGGCGCTGCGACCACCACCGCAGCCGCCCCGGCCACCGGCCTGCAGGCCATCCAGACCGGCGTCGTGGCCAGCGGCACCTACGCCGAGCTGAACCTGTACCTGATGAAGCTGCAGAAGTCGATCGCCCGGGCGTACCTGCTCGACACGGTCTCGCTGGCCCCGCTCGACGGCGCCGCCTCGACCAGCGACCAGCTGCAGATGACGCTGAGCGGGAAGATCTTCGTCCTCGCCTCGGACGCCGTGTCCACCACCACCACGAGCACCGGCGCGTCGGCGCCGGCCGGCTCCGCCAGCTGATCGGGGTCCAGGCATGTCCATCATGAGCAACCACTCGCCCGAGCCCGAGCCGGCCGTCGAGGCCGCGCCCGAGGGGTCGAGCCGCAAGACCCTCTTCATGGTCGGCGGCGGGGCCGTCGCCCTCGGTGTCGTCGCCGCCATGGCCTTCGTGCTGGTCGGCGGCGGCGACGGAGACGCCACCGCGTCCGGGCCGCTGGTGCTGCCGCAGCCCGGCAGCACCGCTGCACCCACCGCCGGTGCCACCGACGACGTCGACGACCCGATCCCCACGGCCACCCGGCAGAAGGCCCGCGACCCGTTCAAGGCGCTCGTCGTCGAGGCCGCCGGCACCGGTGCCGCGAAGGCGGGCGGCGGCAGCACCGGCGGATCGACGTCGACCGCGACGTCGACCGCGACGTCGACGGCCACCTCGGTGGTCGTGGCCACCGGGTCCGCGAGCCCCTCGGTGAACGTCCCGGTGGTGCAGCCGAAGCCGGACACGAAGCCGAAGCCCGACACGAAGCCGAAGCCGGGCACCAAGCCCAAGCCGTCGGCCGCCAAGCCGAAGCTGATCCTGCAGTCGGTGGACGAGGACAACCAGGGCGCGACCGTCACCATCGACGACAAGAACCACCGCCGCTCGGAGTACACCGTGAAGCCGAACGAGGACTTCGCGACCTACTTCAAGCTGCTCCGGCTCAGCGACGGGCAGTGCGGCGTCCTGCAGTACGGCGACGAGGTCGTCGGCGACCTGTGCGAGGGCGACTCCTTCACGGTCGACTGACCCGCACGCCCCCGCCACCGGCCCGCACCGTCTCACGGTGCGGGCCGGTGGCGTGCCCGGGCAGGGCCGCTGCGAGACTGCGGGCATGCTGCGTTGGCTGACCGCCGGTGAGTCCCACGGACCGGCCCTCGTCGCCGTGGTCGACGGCGTGCCGGCGGGCGTCGCCGTCACGACGTCCGACCTGGCCGGGGCCCTGGCCCGGCGTCGGCTGGGCTACGGCCGCGGCGCGCGGATGTCGTTCGAGCAGGACCAGGTCGAGCTGACCGGCGGGGTGCGGCACGGTCGCACGCAGGGTGGGCCGGTGGCGATCCGCGTCGGCAACACCGAGTGGCCGAAGTGGCAGCAGGTGATGTCGGCCGACCCGGTCGACCCCGAGGTGCTGGCCGGTCTGGCGCGCAACGCGCCGCTCACCCGGCCGCGTCCGGGGCACGCCGACCTCGCCGGCATGCAGAAGTACGGCTTCGACGAGGCGCGTCCGGTGCTCGAGCGGGCCAGCGCCCGCGAGACGGCCGCTCGCGTCGCGCTCGGCGCGGTCGCCGCGGCGCTGCTGCAGCAGGCGTACGGCATCCGGCTGGTCTCGCACACCGTGGCGATCGGCGGTGCCGGGGTGGCCGACGACGCGCCGCTGCCCGGCCCCGACGACGTCGCCGCGCTCGACTCCGACCCGGTGCGCGCGTTCGAGGCCGCCGGCTCGGCGGCGATGGTGGCCGAGGTCGACGCCGCGCACGACGACGGCGACACGCTCGGCGGCGTCGTCGAGGTGCTCGCCTACGGCGTGCCGCCGGGTCTCGGCAGCCACGTGCACTGGGACCGCCGGCTCGACTCGCGGCTGGCTGCGGCCCTCATGGGCATCCAGGCCATCAAGGGCGTCGAGGTCGGTGACGGGTTCCGCACGGCGGCCCGGCGCGGGTCGCAGGCGCACGACGAGATCGAGCGCGTCGACGGGGTCATCACCCGGCGCAGCGGGCGCGCGGGCGGCACCGAGGGCGGCATGACCACCGGGCAGCCGCTGCGCGTGCGGGCCGCCATGAAGCCGATCAGCACCGTCCCGCGGGCGCTGGACACCGTCGACGTCGCCACGGGGGAGGCCACGCAGGCCCACCACCAGCGGTCCGACGTCTGCGCGGTGCCGGCCGCCGGCGTCGTCGTCGAGGCGATGGTGGCGCTCGTCGTCGCCGAGGCGTGCCTGGAGAAGTTCGGCGGCGACTCGCTCGCCGAGACCGCCCGCAACCACGACGCCTACCTGGCGAACGTGCCCGACGCCCTGCGGACCTGGTGATGGCGCCCCGCGTGGTGCTGGTCGGGCCGCCCGGCGCCGGCAAGTCGACCGTCGGCCGGCTGGTCGCCGCCCTGCTCGACGAGCCGTTCACCGACACCGACGACGTCGTGGTCGAGCGGGCCGGACGCAGCATCGCCGACGTCTTCGTCGAGGACGGCGAGCCGGTGTTCCGCGACCTCGAGCGGGCCGCCGTGGTCGACGCCCTCGACGGCGAGGGCGTGGTGTCGCTCGGCGGTGGCGCGCCGCTCGACCCGCGCACCGAGATCGACCTGCGTCCGCTGGTCGTCGTGTTCCTCGACGTCGCGGTCGCCGACGCGTCGAAGCGCATCGGGCTGGGTCAGCACCGACCGCTGCTCGCGCTGAACCCGCGGGCGACCTGGAACAAGCTCATGCAGGACCGCCGTCCGGTCTACGAGCGGGTGGCGTCGTTCGTCGTCGACACCGCGGGCCGCGAGCCGGACGACGTCGCCGCCGAGGTCGTGCAGCGGCTGCGGGCCGAGCGGTGAGCGTGCCGACGCGCATCACCGTCGAGGGCGACGCGCCCTACGACGTCGTGGTGGGGGAGCACCTGCTCACCGAGCTGCCCGGCCTGCTCGGCGCCGGCGTGCAGCGGGTGCTGGTGGTGCACCCCGCGGCGCTGCGGACGACGGGCGAGGCGGTGCGCGACGACCTGGCAGCGCAGGGGTTCGAGGCGTTCGCGGCCGAGGTGCCCGACGCCGAGGAGGCCAAGCACGCCTCGGTGGCGGCGTTCCTCTGGGGCGTGCTGGGGCAGGCCGGGTTCACCCGCAGCGACGCGGTGGTCGGCGTCGGCGGGGGAGCGGTCACCGACCTGGCGGGCTTCGTCGCCGCGACCTGGCTGCGCGGCGTCCGGGTGGTGCAGGTGCCGACCACGCTGGCCGGCATGGTCGACGCAGCCGTCGGCGGCAAGACCGGCATCAACACCGCGGAGGGCAAGAACCTGGTCGGTGCGTTCCACCCGCCGGCCGGGGTGCTGTGCGACCTCACGACGTTGGAGACGTTGCCGCGCAACGACTTCGTGGCCGGACTGGCCGAGGTGGTCAAGTGCGGCTTCGTCGCCGACCCGGCGATCCTCGACCTCGTCGAGGCCGACCCGCAGGGCGTCACCGCCTGGGACGCGCCGAGCACCCGCGAGCTGGTCGAGCGCAGCGTGCGCGTCAAGGCCGACGTCGTCGGGCGCGACCTGCGCGAGTCCGGGCCGCGCGAGGTGCTCAACTACGGGCACACGTTCGGGCACGCCGTCGAGCACGTCGAGCGGTACGAGTGGCGGCACGGTGCGGCAGTGAGCCTCGGCATGGTCTACGTGGCCGAGCTCGCCCGTCTCGCCGGCCGCCTCGACGACGCCACCGCCGAGCGGCACCGCACGGTGCTCACCTCGCTCGGCCTGCCCACCACCTACCGGCAGGACCGCTGGGACCAGCTGCTCAGCGCGATGCGCCGCGACAAGAAGACCCGCGGCGACCTGCTGCGCTTCGTGGTGCTGACCGGCGTCGGCCGCTGGCAGCGCCTGGAGGGACCCGACCCCGCGCTGCTGCAGGCCGCGTACGCCGAGCTCGCGCCCTAGAGCCGTTCTCCCGCAACGCGACGAGGGCCGGACCGTGACCGGTCCGACCCTCGCCTCGTGATGACCGTCGTCAGCTCACGCTGACCTGGTCGACCGACGCCCACTTGCGGGTGCCGCTGGTCGCCTTCGCCGACAGCGTCACGGTGTGCAGGCCGGTGCTGAACTTCTTGCTGAAGACCGTGCCGCAGCCGCTGTAGGAGCGGTACAGCGAGACCTTCGTGGTGACGCCGTCGACCGTGACCCACAGCTGACCCGAGGTCGGCGTCTTGCAGGCCTTCACGGCGATGGTGCCGCCGTAGACCGACAGGGAGGCCGTGGACCGCTTGGCGGTCGACAGGTCGTCGGCCGTGCGGCGGTACGTGCCGCCCCAGGCGTCGCTCGCCGTCGAGGTGGTCCACGACCGGTCACCGCTGGTGAACTTCAGCGGCGAGGCGGTCTGGTTGTCGTCCGCCGTCGTCTTGGCGCGCACCGTGGTGGACGGCACGGTGACCGGCTTGTCGGCCCGGTCGCGCACCGCGCTGGTCGCCCACAGCTTGTAGTACTGACCCGGCACCCAGGAGGCGCTGGGGGTGAAGCGGTACTGCAGGTCGTTGACCTTCGTGATCGTGCCGGGCACCTTGGCGCCGGCGGCGGTCTGCACGCCGAGCGTGCTGCTCGTCGCACCGGTCACCGGCTCGCTGGTGACGATCGGCAGGTACGCCCGGCCGGCGAAGTTGCCGCTGGTGGCCGGTCGCAGCGACGGCGCGCCGCGGTCGATGACGAACTCGCGCGAGTCGGCGCTCCACGGCAGCGGACGGCTCGTCTCCGAGACGCCGCGGACGTGCGCGGTGTAGACGCCTTCGGGCAGGCCCGTGGTGTCGACGGTCAGGTGGCTCGTGCTCTCGCCGTACGCCGACACGCGGTCGGTGACGGACGTCGAGGCCGGGTCGCCGGTGGCGACGTCGGTCAGCTGCACCTCGTAGGAGCGTGCACCGACGCGGGGCGCGGGCTGGCCGGCGACGAAGCGCGTGCCCTGGGTCTGCAGGTTCCAGATCACGTTCACGGCGCTGCCGTCCGCCTTCGCCAGGGCGGAGACGACGGAGGTGTCCGTGGCCGCGGCCTTGCGGATGCGGTGCACCGGGGCCGGTGCGCTGCACTTCACGAAGCAGGCCTGCACCGTCCAGTACTTGCCGGTGCTGTTGAGCGCCAGGTCGGAGACGGACGCCAGGCTGGTGCCCTGCGTCTCCCAGACGACGTCGGAGTCCTTGAAGTCGCTGGTGCGCGACAGGTACACGCGGTACTTGAAGGCGTAGGGCACGGCCGACCAGCTGAGCACCGGCGAAGCCGTCGTGACCACGTCCATCGCGCTGCTCGCGCCGGTTGCGGTCGGGCCGACGGTCAGGCCGCTGGGCACCGCGGGCACCGTGTCGGTGGGGTTCGGCACGGTGTAGGTCGGCGTCACCAAGGTGTCGACCGACCAGTTGCTGCACTCGGGCGTCGCGTCGTAGACCGGCGGCTTCATGCCGATCGGCACGGTGATGATGCCGCCCTCGTCGTCGGCGTCCGAGTCGGTCCAGACGCCGGTGCAGCCGACCGACGGGTTGACGAAGGCGGTCTCACGGGTGTCGACGGCGCCGTCGCGGGCGCGCACCCGCCAGTAGTAGTCCTGCCCGAGGATCCACTTGGTGCCCAGGGAGGTCGCGGTGGCGTCGCCGGTGCTGTCGGCCGCGTAGGCGCAGTCGCCCTCGCCGCCGGGGGCCGGGTCCTGCTCGGCGCCGGCGCTGACGCCGTACGGCGTGAAGACGGTGTTCGTGGTGTAGCAGATCCAGTGCTTCTTGCGGCCGGACTCGACGTCGCCGTAGTCGCCGAAGGGGGAGTCGCTGATCTCGACCTCGTAGAACGAGGCGTCCTTCACCGGGTTCCACGACATCACCGGGAGCACGCCGTCGTGCCGGGTGAAGGTGCCGGTCGGCACCGCGTCCCAGCCCTTCTCGAACGCGGCGAACGACGACCACGAGCCGCGGGTCGGCACGCTGGCCCGGACGCGCCAGGTGTACTCGCCGCGGGGGATCGACGTCGGCACGGTCCACCGGGTGGCGCCGACGACCGACTGCGACACCACGGTGTCGTCGGAGTCGACGACCTGCAGGTCGTACGACGTCGCGCCCGGCACGGCGGCCCACTTGAGCTCGAGGTTCTTCAGCCTCGTGGCGGTGGTGTCCGGCGTCAGCGCCGTCGGTGCGGCGGTCGTCGCGGCGAACGCGGCTCCGGGTGCGGTCACGGCCAGGCCGCCGAGGGCGACCGCGGCAGCGGCTCCCCAGGCAGCGACCCGGGTCGCTCGGCGGCGGTGTGTCACGTGGGCTCCCCACTCCAGAGGACGCCCTGTGCGCCGCTCTCGACCACTTGTGTCGGCTGCCCGTGCAACCGCTTGAGGGACGCCCCGTGCTGCTGGGCCGATCAGGTGACCCGGCGCCGACCGCTAGAGTGGACGGCGATCAGTGACGTGCGTGACAGAGAGAACGGACCGCAGTGGCCTCCACGAACGACCTCAAGAACGGCATGGTGCTGAACATCGACAACCAGCTCTGGTCGGTGGTCGAGTTCCAGCACGTCAAGCCGGGCAAGGGCCCCGCCTTCGTGCGCACCAAGCTGAAGGCCGTGCTGTCCGGCAAGGTCGTCGACCGCACGTTCAACGCCGGCACCAAGGTCGACACCGCGAACGTCGACAAGCGCGACATGCAGTACCTGTACAAGGACGGCGACGACTTCGTCTTCATGGACAGCAGCGACTACGAGCAGACGACCGTCTCCGCGGCCACCGTCGGCGACGCCGCGAAGTTCATGCTGGAGAACCAGGACGTCACGGTCGCGCTGCACGACGGCACCCCGCTCTACGTCGAGCTGCCGACGTCCGTCGTGCTGGAGATCACCTACACCGAGCCGGGCCTGCAGGGCGACCGCTCGACCGGCGGCACCAAGCCCGCCACGCTCGAGACCGGCGCCGACATCGCGGTGCCGCTGTTCCTCGAGACCGGCACCAAGGTCAAGGTCGACACCCGCACGGGCGACTACCTCGGCCGCGTGAGCTGACCGGTACCCCGTGGCAGCCCGCACGAAGGCGCGCAAGCGCGCCGTCGACGTCCTCTTCGAGGCCGACCAGCGCGGCGTCCCGGCCGTGACGGTGCTCGCCGACCGGCTGGCGCAGTCCGACCCGCCGGTCAACGACTACACCGTCGTGCTCGTCGAGGGCGTCGTCGCCGAGCGCGAGCGGCTCGACGAGCTCATCTCCACCTACTCCCAGGGCTGGACGCTCGAGCGGATGCCGGCGGTCGACCGCTCGGTGCTGCGGCTCGGCGCGTGGGAGGTGCTCTACAACGACGACGTACCCGACCCCGTCGCCGTCAGCGAGGCCGTCGAGCTGGCCCGCAGCCTGTCGACCGACGAGTCGCCCGGCTTCGTGAACGGTCTGCTCGGCCGCATCCTCGAGCTCAAGCCGACGCTCACCTAGCGGGTTCGGTTGGTCGGGTCCTGACTTCAGGAAGGACCCGGCGGAGCCGATGGACCGGTCGTGCCTCAGCAGCCCGACCCGATCGTGGTGGGCCCGTTCGCAACCGGGGTCGTCAAGGCAGCCGTCCAGGTCGTCGGCATCGTGATCTGGGTCCACGTCTACCACCTCGTGGTCCTGTTCCCGGCTCCGCTCGACGTGTACGAGCCGTCGGCCGCCGAGTGGGCCCTGGCGGTCTCGATCGCGCTGCTCGGGATGCCGCTGTGGGTGGGTTGGCACGAGGCGGGGCACGCCATCGCATGTCGGCGTCGCCGCGTCGAGGTGCGGCGGGTGCGGGTCGGGGGCGGGCCACGGCTGGTCGGGCTGCGGGTGGGCGGCATCCCGGTCGACGTGCACCTGTTCGCGTCCCAGGGCGGGATCACGGAGCACGCGCTCCCTGGCCACCCTCGCAACGCACTGGCCGTCGTCCTGGCGGGACCGCGCGCCACGGGGCTGCTCGCGGTCCTCGCCGCGGTCCCGGCGCTGCTGGGTCCCTCGCGCGTGGGTGGTGCAACGGCCGCGGTCTGCTTCGCCACCGCCGTCGAGAACGTGCTGCTGCTCGTCCGCAACCGCATCTCGGAGAACGGCGTCGGCCCGTCCGACGGCGCGCAGGCCTTCCGGCTGCGTCAGCGGCTGCGGGAGTCCTCCGACCTGCCGATGACGCTCGCGGATGAGGCCTCAGAGCTCCGGCGCACCGGAGGCGACGGGGCGGCCGGCGCGGTCGAACAGCTCGCCGAGCGGCTGCCCGACCAGCAGCGCCCGTGGGACCGCACCATCGCCAGGCTGCACGTGCTGGTCGACGCCTGCCGTTGGCACGAGGCGGCCGATACCGCGGGAGAGCTCGCGGGCCTGGCGCCGGACGACGCAGTGCGCCGGAAGGTGGCACGCACCTGGGCCACCTGCGTGGTGGCCGGCGTGCTGGTCGAGGGCATCAGGCCGCCGGACGACGTCCGGACGCTGGCCGCGGCGATGCTGTCGGACGGCGGCGTCGACGTCGACGGGCTGCCCGTGGAGCCGTGGCTCCCGCTGTTGCATCTCGTGTGCGGTGACCCAGCCCGAGCGGAGACGCAGGCTCGGGCCGTCCGCCCCGCCGCCCCCGGTGTGCTGCACCCGCTCCTCGACGGCGCACTCGCGATGGCGCACGGGCGCGCGGGCGACCGTGGTCTCGCGGCGCGGTACGCCGAGCAGGTGCCGCCGGGCCACTGGCTCGTACCCGTGGTCGCGGCTGCCCTCGCCACCACCGCCTGAGACGACGAACGGCCCGCCCCCGTGAGGGAGCGGGCCGTTCGTGCGTGCGAGGGGCTAGAGCGCGCCGGCCGAGCCGTCGACGGCGCGGCGGGCGTCGGGGTCGAGCACGCCCCAGCCGATGAGCTCCTCGGCCAGCATCGCCGGCGGCATGTCGTAGATGACGGCGAGCGTGCGCAGGTCGTCCTGGCGGATCGACAGCACCTTGCCGTTGTAGTCGCCGCGCTGCGACTGGATCGTCGAGGCGTAGCGGGCGAGGGGCCCGGCGCGCTCGGCGGGCACCGAGCTGAGCCGCTCGAGGTCGATCACCAGGCGCGGCGGGGCCTCGACGACCGAGCCGCTGCCGGCGTCGGGCAGCAGGGCCGAGACCGGCACGCCGTAGAAGTCGGCCAGCTCGGCGAGGCGCTGCACCGTCACGGCGCGGTCGCCGCGCTCGTACGACCCGACCACGACCGCCTTCCAGCGACCTTGCGAGCGCTCCTCGACGCCGTGCAGCGACAGGCCCTGCTGGGTGCGGATGGCCCGCAGCCTCGACCCGAGCGAGCGTGCGTAGTCCGACGACATCGTGGTCACTCCTCGTCATGCCCCCACGGCGGTCCCGACGCCGTCCGGCCGATCTGGCCTGGTCCCATGATGCTCACGCTGCGTCACGACGACGTCAAGCGGATCGCGGCGACACAGAGTGACGTTCACCCGGACGGCGGTCACCCCGCCTCGTCCGGCCGGTGCACTCTACGCGGTCACTGTGCGGTAGGTTGCGATACGCGAGTTCCTTTCAGAGCCGTCCCGTGAGGCGGCGCGAGAGCCGTCCGGTGAGGCGGGGGAGGAGGGCGCAGCCGATGGCTGCCCGCACGGTGCTGGAGGCACCTCAGATCCAACGCGTGCTCACGCGCATCGCCCACGAGGTGATCGAGCACAACCGCGGTGCCGAGGGCCTGGTGCTGCTGGGCGTCCCGCGCCGCGGCGTCCCGCTCGCGCAGCGGCTGGCCGGCCGGATCGCCGACGTCGAGGGCACCGAGGTGCCCTGGGGCGCGCTCGACATCACGATGTACCGCGACGACCTGCGCTCGCACCCGGTCCGCGCCCTCGAGCGCACCGAGATCCCCGAGGGCGGCGTCGACGGCCGCACGGTCGTGCTGGTCGACGACGTCCTCTACAGCGGGCGCACCATCCGCGCCGCGCTCGACGCCCTGCAGGACGTCGGCCGCCCGCGCGCCGTCCGCCTCGCCGTGCTGGTCGACCGCGGCCACCGCGAGCTGCCGATCCGCGCCGACCACGTGGGCAAGAACCTGCCGACGTCGAGCGGCGAGCGGGTCGACGTGCTGCTGCGCGAGCTCGACGGCGTCGACGAGGTGCGGATCAGCAAGCCGGACGCCGGCACCGCGATCGACGGCTCGGGCGACGAGGCGGGCGCCTGATGCGGCACCTGCTCTCGAGCGCCGACCTCGACCACGAGCGCGCCGTGCTGGTGCTCGACACCGCCGAGCAGATGGCCGCGACCCAGCTGCGGCAGATGAAGAAGCTGCCGACGCTGCGCGGCCGCACGGTGGTCAACCTGTTCTTCGAGGACTCCACCCGCACCCGGGTCTCGTTCGAGGCCGCGGCCAAGCGGCTCTCGGCCGACGTCATCAACTTCTCGGCCAAGGGGTCGAGCGTGTCGAAGGGCGAGAGCCTGAAGGACACCGCGCTCACCCTGCAGGCGATGGGTGCAGACGCCGTGGTGATCCGGCACGGCGCGAGCGGCGCGCCGCACCAGCTCGCGGGCAGCGGCTGGATCGACGGCGCGGTGGTCAACGCCGGCGACGGCACCCACGAGCACCCCACCCAGGCGCTGCTCGACGCGTTCACGATGCGTCACCACCTGGTGGGTGACGGCGTCCCCGGGGCAGCCACGGGGCGTGACCTCGCGGGCCGGCACGTGGTGATCGTCGGTGACGTCCTGCACAGCCGCGTCGCGCGCAGCAACGTGCTGCTGCTGCGCACGCTCGGTGCCACCGTGACGCTGGTCGCGCCGCCGACGCTGCTGCCGCAGCGGGTCGACACCTGGCCGTGCGAGACGTCGTACGACCTCGACGCGTCGCTCGAGCGGGCCGACGCGGTGATGATGCTGCGGGTCCAGCGCGAGCGCATGAACGCCGCCTACTTCCCCAGCGCCCGCGAGTACTCGCGCCGGTACGGGCTCGACGCCCGCCGGCTCGACCGGCTGCAGCCGCACGCGATCGTGATGCACCCCGGCCCGATGAACCGCGGTCTCGAGATCAGCGCCGACGCCGCCGACAGCGCCCGCTCGACGATCGTCGAGCAGGTCGCGAACGGCGTCTCGGTGCGGATGGCGGTGCTGTACCTGCTGCTGGCCGGCAGCGACGAGCGAGTCGAGGGAGTGGCGTGAGCGACGGAACCGGTGCGGTCGAGACGGTGCTGCTGCGCGGGGTGCGGCCGCTGGGCGGCGACCCGGTCGACGTGCGGCTGGCCGACGGGCTGGTGGCCGAGGTGGGCACCGGCCTCGACGCCGGCGGCGCGCGGGTGGTCGACGGCGACGGGCTGATCGCGCTGCCGGGGCTCGTCGACCTGCACACGCACCTGCGCGAGCCGGGCCGCGAGGACGCCGAGACCGTCGAGTCGGGCACCCGCGCGGCGGCCGTGGGCGGGTTCACGGCGGTGCACGCCATGGCCAACACCGACCCGGTGGCCGACACCGCCGGCGTCGTCGAGCAGGTGTGGCGGCTGGGCCGCGAGGCCGGCTGGGTCGACGTGCACCCCGTGGGTGCGGTGACCGTCGGCCTGGCGGGGGAGCGGCTCGCCGAGCTCGGCGCGATGGCCGACAGCGCCGCCCGGGTGCGGGTGTTCAGCGACGACGGGCACTGCGTCGACGACGCGGTGCTGATGCGCCGGGCGCTGGAGTACGTGAAGGCGTTCGACGGCGTGGTCGCCCAGCACGCGCAGGAGCCCCGCCTCACCGCCGGCGCGCAGATGCACGAGGGCGAGGTCTCGGGCGTGCTCGGGCTCACCGGGTGGCCGGCCGTGGCGGAGGAGGCGATCATCGCCCGCGACGTCCTGCTCGCCGAGCACGTGGGGTCGCGGCTGCACGTCTGCCACGTGTCGACCGCCGGGTCGGTCGAGATCCTGCGCTGGGCGAAGGGTCGCGGCGTCGACGTCACCGCCGAGGTCACCCCGCACCACCTGCTGCTGACCGACGAGCTCGTGCGCAGCTACGACCCCCGCTACAAGGTGAACCCGCCGCTGCGCGCCGCCTCCGACGTCGAGGCGCTGCGCCTGGCGCTGGCTGACGGCACCATCGACGCCGTCGCCACCGACCACGCACCGCACGCCGCCGAGGACAAGGACTGCGAGTGGCAGGCGGCCGCCATGGGCATGACGGGCCTCGAGACCGCGCTGTCCGCGGTGCAGGAGGCGCTCGTCGACACCGGGCTGCTCGACTGGGCCGGCGTCGCCGACCGGATGTCGGTGCGCCCTGCGCGCATCGGCCGCCTCGACGGGCACGGCCGCCCGCTCGCCGTGGGCGAGCCGGCCAACGTGACGCTGGTCGACCCGTCCGCCCGCTGGCAGGTCGACCCGGCCGCGCTGCAGACCGCGAGCCGCAACACGCCCTTCCGGGCCCGGGAGATGCACGGCCGGGTGGTCGCGACCTTCCTGCGCGGGCGGCCGACCGTGCTCGACGGCGCACCCGTCGACCCCGGGGCGCGCCCGTGAGCCGGCCCGCGTCGGTCGCCGTCGTGCTGGCGCTGATCCTCGTCGTGTGGGGCCTGATGTGGCTCGGCTGGCGGGGGCGCACCCGCCGGCAGGGCCAGGGCGACGCCCCGGCCGCGCCGTCCGACGAGCTGCTGCAGCCGGCCGAGCGCGAGGGCGGCGAGGCGACCTACGTCTCCACGGTGCTCGCCGGCGGCGCGCTCGCCCGGGTGACCGCGCACGGGCTCGGCACCCGCTCGGCCGCCCGCCTGCTGGTCGCCCCCGAGGGCGTCGTGCTGGCCCGCGCCGGGGCCGCCGACGTGCTCGTGCCGGCCGCCGACCTGCGCGCCGTCCACGACGAACCGTTTCAGGTCGGCAAGGTCGTCCCGCGTCGTGGACTGCTCGTCCTCGACTGGTCCCTCGGTGCCACGCTGGTGAGCACCGCCGTCCACCTGCGTCACGCCGCCACCCGACCCGACCTGGAGGCCGCCATCACCGCCCTGCTCCCGACGACCGGGCCCCGCTCGTGACCGGCGCGCTGCTCGTCCTCGAGGACGGTCGGGTCTTCCGCGGCGAACCGTACGGCGCCGTGGGCGAGCGGGTCGGCGAGGCCGTGTTCTCCACCGGCATGACCGGCTACCAGGAGACGCTCACCGACCCCAGCTACTTCGGGCAGGTCGTCGTGCAGACCGCGCCGCACATCGGCAACACCGGCGTGAACGACGAGGACGGCGAGTCGAGCCGCATCTGGGTGCGTGGCTACGTGGTGCGCGACCCCTCACCGCGCCCGTCCAGCTGGCGCTCGCGCCGCTCGCTCGGCGACGAGCTCGCCGCACAGGACGTCGTCGGCATCAGCGGCGTCGACACCCGCGCCCTCACCCGGCACCTGCGCGAGCGCGGGGCCATGCGCGCCGGCGTCTTCAGCGGCCCGGCCGCCGAGCGCGCCGTCGACAGGCTCGTCGAGGTGGTGCGGGCCGCGCCGCAGATGGCCGGCGCGGCGCTCGCCGACGAGGTGTCGACGCGCGAGGCGTACGTCGTGCCCGCCGTGGGAGAGAAGCGGTTCACCGTCGCGGCGCTCGACCTGGGCATCAAGACGATGACGCCGGTGCGGATGGCCGAGCGCGGCATCGAGGTGCACGTGCTGCCCTCGACCGCCGGGCTCGACGACGTGCTCGCGGTCGCGCCGGACGGCGTGTTCTTCAGCAACGGCCCGGGCGACCCGGCGGCCGCCGACGGACCGGTGGCCCTGCTGCGCGAGGTGCTCGACCGCCGGCTGCCGTTCTTCGGCATCTGCTTCGGCAACCAGCTGCTCGGCCGCGCGCTGGGCTTCGGCACGTACAAGCTCGGGTACGGCCACCGCGGCATCAACCAGCCGGTGATGGACCGTCGCACCGGCAGCGTCGAGGTGACCGCGCACAACCACGGGTTCGCCGTCGACGCGCCGCTCGAGGGCACGGCGTCCACGCCCTTCGGCGTGGCCCGGGTGAGCCACGTCTGCCTGAACGACGACGTCGTCGAGGGCCTCGAGCTGGTCGACGGCCCGGCCTTCTCGGTGCAGTACCACCCTGAGGCCGCGGCCGGCCCGCACGACGCCGCGTACCTGTTCGACCGCTTCACGGACCTCATGGGGGAGCAGGCCTGATGCCGCGCCGTACCGACATCGAGAGCGTGCTGGTGATCGGGTCCGGCCCGATCGTCATCGGCCAGGCCGCGGAGTTCGACTACTCCGGCACCCAGGCCTGCCGCGTGCTGCGCGCCGAGGGCATCCGCGTGGTGCTGGTGAACTCCAACCCGGCCACGATCATGACCGACCCGGGCATGGCCGACGCCACGTACGTCGAGCCGATCACCCCCGAGGTCGTCGAGGCGATCATCGCCAAGGAGCGGCCGGACGCCGTGCTGGCGACCCTGGGCGGGCAGACCGCGCTGAACTGCGCGATCGCGCTGCACGAGCGCGGCGTGCTGACCAAGTACGACTGCCCGCTGATCGGCGCGAACGTCGAGGCGATCCAGCTCGGCGAGGACCGCGAGCTGTTCAAGGGCGTCGTCGAGCGCTGCGGCGCCGAGTCGGCCCGCTCGAAGACCGCGCACACCGTCGACGACGCGCTGGCGGTGGCCGACGAGCTCGGCTACCCGGTCGTCGTCCGGCCCTCGTTCACCATGGGCGGGCTGGGGTCGGGCTTCGCCTACGACGCCGACGACCTGCGCCGGATGGCGGGCGCCGGGCTGCACGCGTCGCCGACCACCGAGGTGCTCCTGGAGGAGTCCATCCTCGGCTGGAAGGAGTACGAGCTCGAACTGATGCGCGACCGCAACGACAACGTCGTGGTGGTCTGCTCCATCGAGAACCTCGACCCGATGGGCGTGCACACCGGCGACTCGATCACCGTGGCCCCTGCGATGACGCTCACCGACCGCGAGTACCAGCGGCTGCGCGACATCGGCATCGCCGTCATCCGCGAGGTCGGCGTCGACACCGGCGGCTGCAACATCCAGTTCGCGGTGAACCCGGACGACGGCCGCATCATCGTCATCGAGATGAACCCGCGGGTGTCGCGGTCGTCGGCGCTGGCCTCGAAGGCCACCGGGTTCCCGATCGCCAAGATCGCCGCGCGCCTCGCCGTCGGCTACACGCTCGACGAGGTGCCGAACGACATCACCCAGGAGACCCCGGCGTCCTTCGAGCCGGCACTCGACTACGTCGTGGTGAAGGTGCCGCGGTTCGCGTTCGAGAAGTTCCCGGCGGCCGACGCCTCGCTCACCACCACGATGAAGTCGGTCGGCGAGGCCATGGCGATCGGCCGCAGCTTCACCGAGGCGCTGCAGAAGGCGCTGCGCTCGGTCGAGCGGGCCGGGTCGACGTTCCACTGGGACGGCGAGCCCGGCGACGTCGACGCGCTGCTCGAGACCGCGAAGGTGCCGACCGACGGCCGCATCGTGACCGTGCAGCAGGCCCTGCGCGCCGGCGCGAGCGTCGAGCAGGTGCACGAGGCCACCGGCATCGACCCCTGGTTCCTCGACCAGATGGCGCTGATCGAGCAGCTGGCCGCCGAGGTGCGCGACGCCGACGAGCTGACGCCGGGCCTGCTGCGCCGGGCCAAGCGGCACGGGTTCAGCGACCGCCAGCTCGGCGGGCTGCGCGGCCTGCCCGAGGCCGTGGTGCGCGGGGTGCGCGGGGCGCTGGGCATCCGCCCGGTCTACAAGACCGTCGACACCTGCGCCGCCGAGTTCGCCGCGCGCACGCCGTACCACTACTCCAGCTACGACGAGGAGACCGAGGTCGCGCCGCGCGAGCGCCCCGCGGTGCTCATCCTCGGGTCGGGCCCGAACCGCATCGGCCAGGGCGTCGAGTTCGACTACTCCTGCGTGCACGCCAGCTTCGCGCTCTCGGACGCCGGCTACGACACGATCATGCTGAACTGCAACCCCGAGACGGTCTCGACCGACTACGACACCAGCGACCGGCTGTACTTCGAGCCGCTCACGCTGGAGGACGTGCTCGAGGTCGTGCACGCCGAGCAGCAGGCCGGGCCGCTCGCCGGCGTGGTCGTGCAGCTCGGCGGCCAGACGCCGCTCGGCCTGGCCCGCGCGCTGGCCGACGAGGGCGTGCCGATCGTCGGCACCAGCCCGCAGGCGATCGACCTCGCGGAGGACCGCGGCGCCTTCGGCCGGGTGCTCGCCGAGGCCGGGCTGCCGGCGCCGAAGCACGGCACCGCGTACAGCGCGGCCGAGGCGCTCGAGGTGGCCCGCGGCATCGGGTACCCGGTGCTGGTGCGCCCGTCGTACGTGCTGGGCGGCCGCGGCATGGAGATCGTCTACGACGACGACACGCTGAGCGCCTACGTCACCCGCGCGACCGTCGCCTCGCCCGAGCACCCGGTGCTGGTCGACCGGTTCCTCGACGACGCCATCGAGATCGACGTCGACGCGCTGTACGACGGCGAGGAGCTCTACCTCGGCGCCGTCATGGAGCACATCGAGGAGGCCGGCATCCACTCCGGCGACTCGGCGTGCGCGCTGCCGCCGGTGACCCTGGGCTGGAGCGAGCTCGAGCGGGTGCGCACCTCGACCGAGGCCATCGCGCGCGGCGTCGGGGTGCGGGGGCTGCTGAACGTGCAGTTCGCCCTGGCCGCCGACGTGCTCTACGTGCTCGAGGCCAACCCGCGGGCCAGCCGCACCGTGCCGTTCGTCAGCAAGGCGACCGCCGTGCCGCTGGCCAAGGCGGCGGCCCGCATCATGCTCGGCACGAGCATCGCCGACCTGCGCGCCGAGGGCCTGCTCCCGGCGTCCGGCGACGGCACGCACCTGCCCGACGCCTCGCCGGTGTCGGTGAAGGAGGCCGTGCTGCCGTTCAAGCGGTTCGTGACGCACAAGGGCCTCGTCGTCGACACCGTGCTCGGCCCCGAGATGCGCTCGACCGGCGAGGTCATGGGCATCGACGAGGACTTCGGCCGGGCGTTCGCCAAGAGCCAGACCGCGGCGTACGGCGGGCTGCCGACCGGCGGCACCGTGTTCGTGTCGGTCGCCAACCGCGACAAGCGCGCGATGATCTTCCCGGTGAAGCGGCTCGTCGACCTCGGGTTCACCGTGCTGGCCACCGAGGGCACCGCGCAGGTGCTGCGCCGCAACGGGGTCGAGAGCACCGTCGTCCGCAAGTACAGCGCGGGCACCGGCGCCGACGGCGAGCCGACCGTCGTGCAGCGCATCCTCGACGGCGAGATCGACATGGTGGTGAACACGCCGTCCGGCCGGGCTGCGCGCGCCGACGGCTACGAGATCCGCGCCGCCACGACGTCGATGGACAAGCCGATCATCACCACGGTGCAGCAGCTGGCTGCGGCGGTGCAGGGCATCGAGTCCGAGCGCGTCGGCACCATCACGGTGCGCTCGCTGCAGGAGCACGCGGTGCAGCTCGCCGGCCTCGCCGCCGACAGGGCGTGACCGTGGCGCGGCCGGAGCTCTACCGCGACGTCGCCCGGCCGCTGCTCTTCCGGCTGGACGCCGAGCGCGCGCACCGGCTGACGCTGGGCGGGCTCGCCGCGGCCTCGGCGGTCGTGCGGCCGGCTCGCCGTCGTCCGCTCCCGGGCCTGCGGGTCATGGGCATCGGGTTCCCGTCGCGGGTCGGGCTCGCCGCCGGGCTCGACAAGGACGGCGTGGCGCTGCGGGCCTGGCCGCTGCTCGGGCTCGGCTTCGTCGAGGTCGGCACGGTCACCGCCGTCCCGCAGCCGGGCA
This sequence comes from Angustibacter aerolatus, assembly GCF_054776675.1. Lineage (NCBI taxonomy): Bacteria > Bacillati > Actinomycetota > Actinomycetes > Kineosporiales > Kineosporiaceae > Angustibacter > Angustibacter aerolatus. The sequence goes on along the minus strand of NZ_BAAHBM010000005.1, from coordinate 26,180 downwards.
ACCCGCGGCCGCGGGTGTTCCGGATGCCCGACGGCGGCGCGCTGGTGAACCGCATGGGCTTCAACAACCACGGCGCGCAGGCGCTCGCCGCCCGGCTCGACCGGCTCACCGCGCGCGGGCCGCTGCCGGTGCCGCTCGGCATCAGCCTCGGCAAGTCGAAGGTGACGCCGGTCGACGACGCCGTCGACGACTACCTGTTCTCGTTCCGGCTGCTGCAGCGGCACGCCGACTACGTCGCGGTGAACGTCAGCTCGCCGAACACGCCGGGGCTGCGCTCGCTGCAGGACGCCGGTGCTCTGCGCCGGCTGACCGAGGCCCTGGTCACCGAGGCCGCGCGCACCTCGCCGCTGCACCCGGTGCCGGTCGTGGTGAAGGTCGCGCCCGACCTCACCGACGACGCGCTCGGCGAGCTGGTCGACGTCTGCCTCGAGACCGGCGTGGCCGGCGTGGTCGCCACCAACACCACGCTCACCCGGCCCACGAGCGTCGCCGCGCACCCGGTGTCGGCGCAGGCGGGTGGGCTGTCGGGACGGCCGCTGACCGCGCGGGCCGCCGAGGTCGTCGCCCTGGTGCGCGACCGGGCCGGCGACGCGCTCGCGGTCATCGGGTCGGGTGGCGTGATGGACGTCGACGACGCCCTCGCGCTCAGCGACGCCGGCGCCGACCTCGTGCAGGTCTACACCGGGCTGGTCTACGGCGGCCCCGCGCTCGTGCGGCGCATCGCCGCCGAGCTCGACGAGGACCCGCGCGAGGGCCGCTGGGACGACGAGGACGACGAGAGCGACGAGGGGGACGCGTGAGGCACTTCGGGCTGCGGCTGCAGGAGGCCACCGACCGGCTGGGAACGCTCTGCGTGGGCGTCGACCCGCACCCGCCGCTGCTCGCCGAGTGGGGGCTGCCGGACGACGCGGACGGCCTCGCGCGGTTCGCCGACGCGTGCGTCGAGGCGTTCGCCGGGCAGGTCGCCGTGGTGAAGCCGCAGAGCGCGTTCTTCGAGCGGCACGGGTCGCGCGGCGTCGCGGTGCTCGAGCGGTTGCTGGCCGACCTGCGCGGCACGGGCACGCTCTCGTTGCTGGACGTCAAGCGCGGCGACATCGGCTCGACGATGCAGGCCTACGCGGACGCGTACCTGCGCGACGACGCGCCGCTCGCCGCCGACGCGATCACCGTCTCGCCGTTCCTCGGCGCCGGCTCGCTGGCCCCGGCGCTCGACCTGGCGCGGGCCACCGGCCGCGGGGTGTTCGTGCTGGCGCTGACGTCGAACGCCGAGGGGCCCGGCGTGCAGCACGCCGTGCCGGCCGGCGGGGGCAGCGTCGCCGGTGACGTCGTCGCCACCGTGGCCGCGCGCAACGCCGGCCTCGACGGCGTCCCCGCGAGGCCCGGTGACGTCGGGCTGGTGGTGGGCGCCACCGTCGGCGACGCCGTCCAGCGACTGGGCCTCGACCTCGCGGCGTCCGGTGCGCCGCTGCTGGCACCGGGCCTGGGTGCCCAGGGCGCCACCGTCGACGACCTGGCCGGCGTCTTCGGTGCCGCGGCGCACCTCGTGCTGCCCACCAGCAGCCGCGACCTGCTGCGCCACGGGCCGACCCCGGGGCCCCTGCGCGAGGCCGGTCAGGCGCTGGCCGCGCGCTGCAGCGCCGCGCTCCGGCACCCCTGACCCTCGGCCCGCGAACCTCGCTCACCACCCAGGTGAGGTGCCCGCGTCGTCGCGCGCACCGACCGCCTCGTGACCGCCCGTGACCGCTCCTGAAGAGGTGCCCCGACCCTCGTTGCCGGGTCGCCGGGGGAGTCGCTAGGTTGCCCAGCGACGCCGAGTGCGCCCACACCCGACCAGACGATGAGCACCACCCGAACCCGAGGTGACGCACGTGGCCCTGCCGCCCCTGACCGCCGACCAGCGCGCGCTGGCGCTCGAGAAGGCCAAGGCCGCCCGCCGCGAGCGCGCCGAGGTGAAGAACCGGCTGAAGAACAGCCAGGGGTCGCTGGCCGACGTCGTGCACGAGGGCCAGTCGAACGACGTCATCGGCAAGATGCGGGTCTCCGCGCTGCTCGAGGCGATGCCCGGCGTCGGCAAGGTGCGCGCCCGGCAGCTGATGGACGAGCTGGGGATCAGCGAGGGCCGGCGGGTGCGCGGGCTCGGCGCCAAGCAGGTCGCGGCCCTCGTCGAGCGGTTCGCGCCGGCCTCGTGAGCGATCCGCAGCAGCAGCACCGCCTCACCGTGCTGGCCGGGCCCACCGCCGTCGGCAAGGGCACCGTCTCGGCGACGGTCCGCGCCCGGTTCCCGCAGATCTGGCTGTCGGTGTCGGCCACCACCCGACCGCCGCGCCCGGGCGAGACCGACGGCGTGCACTACCTGTTCGTCGACGACGACCGCTTCGACGAGATGGTCGCCGCCGGCGAGCTGCTCGAGTGGGCGGTCGTGCACCGGCGCGCCCGGTACGGCACCCCGCGGCGCCCGGTCGAGGAGGCGCTGGCGGCCGGCCGGCCGGCGCTGCTCGAGATCGACCTGCAGGGTGCCCGGCAGGTGCGCGCCTCGATGCCCGATGCGCGGTTCGTCTTCCTCGCGCCCCCGTCGTGGGACGAGCTGGTGCGCCGCCTGGTGGGCCGGGGCACCGAGACGCCAGAGGAGCGCGAGCGCCGGCTGAGCACGGCCCGCGACGAGCTGGCCGCCGAGCCCGAGTTCGACGTGACCATCGTGAACGACGACGTGGAGCGCGCCGCGGGCGAGCTGGTGCGGCAGATGGGCATCGAGGTCTGACCCGCTCGGCGGATTCGGTGGCTGTCGGCACCGTCTGTCACACTGGACGACGGATCCGAACGCACGTCGAGTGAATCGAGACTGCCCGTGCCTGGCACGACCCCCGCCCCCGAGGGCATCACCAACCCCCCGATCGACGACCTGCTCAAGATCGCCGACTCCAAGTACGCCCTGGTCATCTACGGCGCCAAGCGCGCCCGTCAGATCAACGCGTACTACTCCCAGCTCGGCGAGGGCCTGCTGGAGTACGTCGGCCCGCTGGTCGAGACCCACGTGCACGAGAAGCCGCTCAGCATCGCCCTGCGCGAGATCAACGAGGGCCTGCTGACCTCCGAGCCCACCGAGGTCTGACCTGACCGGCTCGGCCCCCCGCGTCGTCCTCGGCGTGGGGGGCGGCATCGCGGCGTACAAGGTCGCCTCGCTGCTGCGGCTGCTCACCGAGAGCGGCCACGACGTGCGCGTCGTCCCGACCGGCTCGGCGCTGCAGTTCGTCGGCGCCCCCACGTGGGCGGCGCTGTCCGGCCACCCGGTGCACACCGAGGTGTGGGACGACGTCCACGAGGTGCCGCACGTGCGGATCGGCCGCGAGGCCGACCTCGTCGTCGTCGCACCCGCCACGGCCGACCTGCTCGCCCGGGCCGCGCACGGCCGCGCGGACGACCTGCTCACCAGCACGCTGCTGACGGTGACCTGCCCCGTCGTGATGGCCCCGGCGATGCACACCGAGATGTGGCTGCACCCGGCGACCCAGGCCAACGTCGCGACGCTGCGCTCGCGCGGCGTCGTCGTGCTCGAGCCGGCCAGCGGTCGCCTCACCGGCGCCGACACCGGTCCCGGCCGGCTGCCCGAGCCCGAGGCGGTGTTCGCCGCGGCGACCGCCGTGCTGCGGCGCGGGGGAGCGGCTCCCGACCTGGCCGGCGTCCGCGTCGTCGTCAGCGCGGGCGGCACCCGCGAGCCGCTCGACCCGGTGCGCTACCTGGGCAACCGCTCGTCCGGCAAGCAGGGGTACGCGCTGGCCGCCACCGCTGCCGCCCGCGGTGCCGACGTCCGGCTGGTCAGCTCGGCGTCCTTGCCCGACCCCGCCGGCGTGCGGGTGCTCCGGGTCGAGACGGCCGAGCAGCTGCGGACGGCGATGGTCGAAGCGGCCGCCGACGCCGACGTCGTCGTGATGGCCGCCGCGGTCGCCGACTTCCGCCCCGCCGCCGTGGCCGAGCACAAGATCAAGAAGTCCGGCGACCCCGGCGACTCGAGCGCGCCGACCGTCGAGCTGGTGCGCAACCCCGACGTCCTCGCCGAGCTCGCCGCGCACCGAGGGGTGCCCGGCCAGGTGGTCGTCGGCTTCGCCGCCGAGACCGGTGACGCCGACGGCGACGTGCTGCACCACGGCCGCGCCAAGCTGACCCGCAAGGGCTGCGACCTCCTCGTCGTGAACGAGGTGGGCGTCGACCGCACCTTCGGCGCCGACACCAACGCGGCCACGCTGCTCGACCGCGACGGTGGCGAGCACCCGGTGCCGCTGGGGTCGAAGGCGGCGCTCGCCGACGCGGTGTGGGACGCCGTCGTGCCCCGTCTCATCCCTCGCGACACCCCCGCGTCCGGTGCAGACCGTCCGCACCCGCTTGGGTAGCATCCCCGCCAGAGCCGAGCCAGCAGCCGCTGCACCGAGGAGTCACGTGTCGTCGCTTCGCCTGTTCACGTCCGAGTCCGTCACCGAGGGTCACCCCGACAAGATCTGCGACCAGATCAGCGACTCCATCCTCGACGCCATGCTCGAGCAGGACCCCCGCAGCCGGGTGGCCGTCGAGACGATGGTGACCACGGGGCTCGTGCACGTCGCCGGCGAGGTCACCACCAGCGGCTGGGTCGACATCCCGCGGATCGTGCGCGACACCGTGCTGCGGATCGGCTACGACTCCTCCACCAAGGGCTTCGACGGCGAGTCGTGCGGCGTCGAGGTGTCGATCGGCGCCCAGTCCGCCGACATCGCCCAGGGCGTCGACGAGGCCTACGAGCAGCGCACCGGCGAGACGCACGACCAGCTCGACCTGCAGGGCGCCGGCGACCAGGGCCTGATGTTCGGCTACGCCAGCGACGAGACGCCGCAGCTCATGCCGCTGCCGATCTTCCTCGCCCACCGCCTCGCCGAGCGCCTCACCTCGGCCCGTCGCGACGGCGCGCTGCCGTACCTGCGCCCCGACGGCAAGACCCAGGTGACCATCGGCTACGACGGCGACCGCGCCGTGCGCCTCGACACCGTCGTGCTCTCCACGCAGCACGCGGCGAACATCTCCCTCGAGGGCATGCTCGCCCCCGACATCGAGACCCACGTCGTGAAGCCGGTGCTCGCCGAGCTCGACCTCGAGCTCGACACCTCCGACCTGCGCCTGCTGGTGAACCCCACCGGCCGCTTCGAGATCGGCGGCCCGATGGGCGACGCCGGCCTCACCGGCCGCAAGATCATCGTCGACACCTACGGCGGCATGGCCCGCCACGGCGGCGGCGCCTTCAGCGGCAAGGACCCCTCGAAGGTCGACCGCTCTGCCGCGTACGCGATGCGCTGGGTGGCCAAGAACGTCGTCGCCGCCGGCCTCGCCACCCGCTGCGAGGCGCAGGTCGCCTACGCCATCGGCAAGGCGCACCCGGTCGGCCTGTACGTCGAGACGTTCGGCACCGAGACCGTCGACGCCGCCCGCATCTCCGACGCCATCCGCGAGGTGTTCGACCTGCGCCCCGCCGCGATCATCCGCGACCTCGACCTGCTGCGTCCGATCTACGCCCGCACCGCGGCCTACGGTCACTTCGGCCGCACCGACGCCGACGGCTTCACCTGGGAGCGCACCGACCGCGTCGACGCGCTCAAGGCAGCCGTCGGCGCCTGACCCGCTCGCCCGGAGCCGGCACCCGCCCCTGGTGCCGGTTCCGCCGGAGTCCTCTGAAGCGCGCCACGTGAAGTCGGCCCGCGCACCGTTCGAGGGGTGTGCACGCCCAGGGAACGGTGCCGCTGCCACAGGGAGCGCCACCCGGACGGCGTGCGGCAGCACGCCGCGGCCCCGCCCCTGGCGCCGTGCCCGCTGCTGCAGCGGGCCACGTGAAGTCGGCTCGCGCACCGTTCGAGGGGTGTGCACGCCCAGGGAACGGTGCCGCTGCCACAGGGAGCGCCACCCGGACAGCGCCGCGGCCGCGCGACCCTGGTGGAACCGCTGCGGCGGCACCCGGGCGGCCCGTCGTCCACAGGCGCGACCCGGGCGGCGGCACCTGACGGTGGCGTCGGGTAGGAATGACGCGTGACCGAGGCGGCAGGCGACGAGCAGCTCGCGCTGGTGCCTGCCCAGGTGCGGGCAGCCGCCAGACCGCGGTTGCCGAAGCCCGTGCCCGGTCCGGCGGCGGTCGACCCCGTCGCCGAGGTGGTGGTCGACGTCGGGCTGCCGCACCTCGACCGCCCCTTCGAGTACCTCGTGCCCGAGCCGATGTCGGACGCCGCCGTGCCCGGAGCGCGCGTGCGGGTGCGGTTCGGCGGCCAGGACCTCGACGGCTTCGTCGTCGCGCGCCGCGCTGAGGCCGAGCACGTCGGACGGTTGGCCCCGCTGCGCCGCGTGGTCTCGCCCGAGCCGGTGCTGGGGCCCGGGCTGCTCGCGCTGTGCCGCGCGGTGGCCGACCGCTGGGCCGCGTCGCTGCCCGACGTCGTGCGCCAGGCGGTGCCGCCGCGGCACGCGCAGGCCGAGGCGCAGCACGCCGACGACCCGCCGGCCGAGGTGCCGTCGCGGCCGGGGCCCGGTGCGTGGGCGCGGTACCCGGCCGGGCCGGCCTTCCTCGACCGGCTGGCCGGGGGCCAGGCGCCGCGCGCGGCCTGGACGGCGACGCCGAGCGCCGACGAGCCGGCAGGTGACTGGCCGGCGGCGTTCGCCACCGCCGCGCTGACCGCCGCCGCGTCCGGGCGCGGTGCCCTGATGGTGCTACCCGACCGGCGGGACGTCGACCGGGTCGAGCAGGCGCTGGAGGGGCTGGCCCCGGCCGGCAGCTGGGTCGCGCTCACCGCCGACCTCGGCCCGCGGGCCCGGTACGCCGCCTGGCTGCGGGTGGCCCGGGGTCAGGTGCGGGTCGTCGTCGGCACCCGCGCAGCCGCGCTCGCGCCGGTGCACGATCTCGGGCTGGTGGCGTGCTGGGACGACGGCGACGACCTGCACGCCGAGCCGCGCGCGCCCTACCCGCACGTGCGCGAGCTGCTGGTGCTGCGCGCCGAGGCGTCGGGCGCCGCCGCGCTGCTCGGCGGCTTCGCGCGCACGGCCGAGGTGCAGCAGCTGCTCGACCAGGGATGGGCCCAGCCGGTCGAGGCGCCGCGTTCGGCGCTGCGGTCGGCGGCCCCGCGGGTGCAGCTGACCGGCGAGGGACCGGAGCCCGAGCGAGACCCCGCAGCGGCCAGCGCCCGGCTGCCGTCGCTCGCGTGGCGCACGGCGAAGCAGGCGCTCGAGGTCGGGCCGGTGCTGGTGCAGGTGCCGCGTCGCGGCTACGTGCCGGCGGTCGCCTGCCGCACCTGCCGCACCCCGGCGCGGTGCCCGGCCTGCCACGGACCGCTCGCCCTGCCCGACGCCGGCGGCGCCCCCGTGTGCCGCTGGTGCGGGCGCGCGGCCGTCGACCGCAGCTGCCCCGAGTGCGGCGACCGCGCGCTGCGGGCCCTCGTCGTCGGTGCCAGGCGCACCGCCGAGGAGCTGGGCCGCGCCTTCCCCGGGGTCCCCGTGCGCACGTCGGGCGGCGGCAGCGTGCTCGGCCACGTCCCGGGTGCCCCGGCGCTCGTGGTCAGCACACCGGGTGCCGAGCCCGTCGCCGAGGGCGGGTACGCCGCGGCGCTGCTGCTCGACGCCTGGGCGCTGCTCGATCGGGCCGACCTGCGTGCCGGCGAGGAGGCGCTGCGCCGCTGGCTGGGCGCTGCGGCGCTGGTGCGCGGCTCGGGTGCCGGCGGTCAGGTGGTGCTGGTCGCGCCGGCCGGGCTGCCACCCGTCGAGGCTCTGGTGCGCTGGGACCCGGGCTGGCACGCCGCGCGCGAGCTGGCCCTGCGCCGCGAGCTGGGCTTCCCCCCGGCGGCCACCGTGCTGACGCTCACCGGTGACCCCGAGGCGGTGCGGTCGCTGCGCTCGGTCACCCCGCTCGAGCCGCTCGACGGCGCGGGCGAGGCGCTCGGCCCGGTGCCGCTCCCGGCGTCCGGCGCGAGCGGTCCGGGCCGGGGGAGACCCGGTCCGCCGGCCGACGACGAACCGGCCGTGCGGGTGCTGCTGCGCACCGACGAAGGGCACGCGGCGCAGCTCGTGCGCGCCGTGCGCGGCGGCGTCGCGGTGCGCAGCGCCCGCAAGGCGGCGGGCAGCGTGCGGGTGCAGCGCGACCCCCTCGACCTCGTGTGACCGTGCCGGGGCGGTGACGCCCCCTCCTAGACTCGAGCCCCCACCCCTCACCGATCGGAGCCACGTGCGCCTGCTGTTCGCCGGGACGCCTGACGTCGCCGTGCCGTCCCTCCGGGCGCTGCTCGACTCCGCCCACGAGGTCGTCGCGGTGCTGACCCGTCCCGACGCACCGGCCGGGCGCGGCCGCCGGCTGCTGCCGTCGCCCGTGGCCGAGGTCGCGCTCGAGGCGGGCATCGAGGTGCTGCGGCCGCCGACGCCGCGCGACCCCGGGTTCCTCGAGCGGCTCACCGAGCTGGCGCCCGAGTGCTGCCCGGTCGTCGCGTACGGCGGGCTGGTGCCGCAGCCGGCGCTCGACGTCCCGGCGCACGGCTGGGTGAACCTGCACTTCTCCCTGCTGCCCGCGTGGCGCGGTGCCGCCCCCGTGCAGCACGCGCTGCTGGCGGGCGACCCGGTGACCGGCGCGTCGACCTTCCGGCTCGAGCGCGGGCTCGACACCGGGCCGGTCTACGGCGTGATGACCGAGGCGGTGCGGCCCGACGACACCAGCGGCACCCTGCTGGCCCGGCTCGCCGGCGGCGGTGCGGGCCTGCTCGTCACCACCCTCGACGGCATCGCGGACGGCTCGCTGCAGGCGCGGCCCCAGCCGGCCGAGGGGGTCAGCCTGGCCCCGAAGCTCGAGGTCGCCGACGGCCACGTCGACTGGACGGCGACCGCCGAGCAGATCGACCGCCGGGTGCGGGCGTGCACCCCTGCCCCAGGTGCCTGGACGACGCTCGGCACCGACCGCCTGAAGCTCGGTCCGGTGCAGCCGGTCGAGGCCGCGGACGCGGAGGCGCTGGCCGCGGGCTGCGTGCGGGTCGGACGGCGCGACGTGCTGGTGGGCACGGCGACCCGGCCGGTGCGGCTCGGCACGGTGCAGGGCCCAGGCAGGAAGCCGGTGGCCGCGGCCGACTGGGCGCGTGGCGTGCGCGACCTCGACGGCCGCGTGCTCGGTGAGCCGGTGCCCGCATGAGCGAGCGCGACGGCCGCGACGCCCGAGGCGCCGGTGGGCGCGGCCAGGGTTCGCGCGGCGGCGACTCGCGCGGGGCCGGCCCCGCCGGTGGACCCGGTGGACCTGGCGGGCCCCGAGGTGCCGGCGGCTCCGGCGGTCGAGGGGCCTCCGACGCTGGCGGGTCCGGTGGAGCCGGTGGAGCCGGTGGAGCAGGTGGAGCAGGTGGCGCAGGCGGCGCAGGCGGCGCAGGCGGCGCAGGTCGTGCGGGTGGTGGTGGGGTCGGGGCAGGGCGCACTGGTGCCGGCGCTCCTCGTGCTGGCGGTGCCGGCGGCGCACGGTCGGGCGGGGCACCAGGTCGTCCGCAGCGCTCGCGGCAGCGTCCGGCGGAGCGGGCCCGGCGCACCGACCCGGCGCGGCAGGCGGCGTTCGAGGCGGTGCGGGCGGTCGACGAGCGCGACGCCTACGCGAACCTGGTGCTGCCCGAGATCCTGCGCGAGCGGCGCCTCAGCGGGCGCGACGCCGCCTTCGCCACCGAGCTGGTCTACGGCACGCTGCGGCTGCGCGGTCGCTGGGACGCGGTGCTGGCGGCGTGCGTCGACCGGCCGCTCGCCGACCTCGACCCCGCCGTGCTCGACGCGCTGCGCATGGGCACCCACCAGCTGCTCGGCATGCGCGTGCCGGCGCACGCGGCGGTGGGGGAGAGCGTGGCGCTGGTCCGCTCCGCGGTGGGGGCGGGGGCCGCGGGCCTCACGAACGCGGTGCTGCGCAAGGTCGGCGCCGACGACGAGGCCGGGTGGCTGGCGCGGGTCGCGCCACCGGTCGCCGACGGGCTCGCCGAGCACCTCGCCGTGGTCAGCAGCCACCCGCTGTGGGTGGTGCGGGCGCTGCGCGAGGCGCTCGCCGGGCGCGGTGCGAGCGACGTCGACGACGAGCTGCGGGCGCTGCTCGACGCCGACAACGACCGTCCGCTCGTCACGCTGGTCGCCCGACCCGGCCTGAGCGACGTGGGCGAGCTGCTCGAGGCCGGGGCGCAGCCCGGGCGGTGGTCGCCGACGGCGGCGGTGCTGCCGTCCGGTGACCCCGGCGGGCTGAACGCCGTGCGGCACGGACGCGCCGGCGTGCAGGACGAGGGCAGCCAGCTCGTCGTGCTGGCGCTGGCCGCGGCCCCGCTCGACGGCCCCGACGCCACCTGGCTCGACCTGTGCGCCGGGCCGGGCGGCAAGTCGGCCCTGCTCGGTGCGGTGGCCGCCGGGCGCGGTGCGCGTCTGGTCGCGTGCGAGGTCTCGGAGCACCGAGCCGCCCTCGTGCGCCGGGCCGTGCAGACGCTCGGACCGGCGGTCGAGGTGCGGCACGTCGACGGGCGCACGATCGGCACCGACGAACCCGCCCGCTACGACCGGGTGCTGGTCGACGCGCCCTGCACGGGCCTGGGCGCGCTGCGGCGGCGACCCGAGGCGCGCTGGCGGCGGCGTCCGGCCGACGTCGGCGAGCTCGGGCCGCTGCAGCGCGAGCTGCTCGGCTCCGCGGTCGATGCCGTGCGCCCCGGCGGCGTGGTCGCCTACGTCACCTGCTCGCCGCACGTGGCCGAGACCCGGTTCGTGGTCGACGACGTCGTGCGCCGCCGCGGCGACCTCGAGCTCCTCGACGCCGGACCGCTGCTCCGCGACGCCACCGGCGAACCCGTGCCCGGCACCGGGCCCGGGCCGACGGCGCAGCTGTGGCCGCACCGGCACGGCACCGACGCCATGTTCCTCGCGCTGCTGCGCCGCACCGACGGCTAGGCGACGAGCGGTCCAGGCGCTGCAGCACCCGGCCGCGGTGGCGCGCCCCGAGCGGCCGCGCCCGGCGTCGCTGCCCTAGATTCGAGCGCGTGCAGATCTCGCCGAGCATCCTGTCCGCCGACTTCGCGAACCTCGAGGCGGAGCTCGGCCGGATCGCCACCGCCGACTGGGCGCACGTCGACGTCATGGACGGGCACTTCGTGCCGAACCTGACGCTGGGCCTGCCCGTCGTCGAGGCGCTCGCCCGGGTGACGCCGGTGCCGATCGACGCGCACCTGATGATCGACGACCCCGACCGGTGGGCTCCGGCGTACGCGGAGGCGGGAGCGCGCAGCGTCACGTTCCACGCCGAGGCGGCCGCCGCGCCGGTGCGGCTCGCCCGCGAGCTGCGGGCCCAGGGAGCGCGCGCTGGGCTCGCGCTCAAGCCGGCGACCCCGATCGAGCCCTACGCAGACCTGCTGCCCGAGGTCGACATGGTGCTGGTCATGACCGTCGAGCCCGGCTTCGGCGGCCAGTCCTTCCTCGACGTGGTGCTGCCGAAGATCCGCCGCACCCGGCAGGCGATCCGCGACCGCGGCCTCGACGTGTGGCTGCAGGTCGACGGCGGGGTGTCGGTCGACACCATCGAGCGCGCGGCGGACGCCGGTGCCGACGTCTTCGTCGCCGGGTCCGCCGTCTACGGCGCGGACGACGCCGCCGGCCAGATCGCCCGGCTGCGCGAGCTCGCCGCCACGCACGCGCACTGACGCGCCGGACTCGCTGCACCGCGGCGGGACCGGGGGGCGAGACGCCGCGGAGGGGGTGTCGCAGCCGTCGGCCGGGGGATCTATGCTCGGCCCGTAAGCACACGCGTGCTCCGGGGTCGGTGCAATTCCGAACCGGCGGTGACAGTCCGCGACCCGACCGCAGCCAGCGGTCGGTTGACCTGGTGGAACTCCAGGACCGACGGTGAGAGTCCGGATGGGAGGAGCCGCGCGGCGTGCGCCGACCGTCGTGCGTCGGTGCCGTCGCGGCCGTCGTGCGCGCCGCGGACCCACGTGCACCGCGGTGCGAGTCGGCGTCCCCTCCCGTGCCGCCACCCCGGCGTGCGCACCGGGAACGACGGCGAGGCGAGAGGCACGACGACCATGAGCTGGGCGAGCACGCTCTACGAGGCGCACCTGACCATCAGCGGGCACGAGATCACGTACCGCGAGATCGTCGGCAACCTGTTCGGACTGGCGTCCGCGGTCGGTGGCATGCGCCGCCGGGTGTGGGCGTGGCCGGTCGGCATCGTCGGCAACGTGCTGCTGTTCACGGTCTTCGTGGGCACCGCGCTGGGCAGCGAGCAGGGCGGCACGCCGCTCTACGGGCAGGCCGGCCGGCAGGTCTTCTTCATCATCACGAGCGTCTACGGCTGGGTGGTCTGGCGGCGCAGCAGGCGCGCGGCCGCAGACGCGCCGGCGGTGCGGCCGCGCTGGGCGAACGGTCGCGAGCGGCTGGCCTACCTGGTGACGGCCGGCCTCCTGGTCGTCTTCTGCTACTGGCTGTTCCAGCAGATCGGCGCCGGCTTCCCGGCCCCGTGGTGGTACTACGTCGCCGACTCCTGGATCTTCGTCGGCTCGATGCTCGCCACCTTCGCGATGGCCCGCGGCTGGGTCGACTTCTGGCTGTGCTGGATCGCCGTCGACCTGGTCGGCGTGCCGGAGCTGATCCACTTCCAGTACTACCCGTCGGCGGTGCTGTACGCCGTGTACGCCGTGTTCGTGATCTGGGGCTTCGTGGTGTGGCGCAGGGTCGCCCGCGACGCCGCGCCGGCGCTCGGCCTCGGCGACCCGGTGGCGCAGGCCACCTCGTAGCGCCCCGGTAGGCTCGGCGCTCGTGAAGACCTTCGACGACCTGTTCGCCGAGCTGTCGGTCAAGGCGACCGAGCGGCCCGAGGGGTCGCGCACCGTGGCCGAGCTCGACGCCGGCGTGCACGCCATCGGCAAGAAGGTCATCGAGGAGGCCGGCGAGGTCTGGATGGCCGCCGAGCACGAGAGCGACGAGCGGACGGCCGAGGAGATCAGCCAGCTGCTCTACCACCTGCAGGTGCTCATGCTGGCCCGCGGGCTGAGCCTGGCCGACGTCTACGCGCATCTGTGAGCGGTGGCCCCGCGCCCTCGCCCACCTCGTAGACCCACCCCAGGAGCACCCGTGCTGCGCATCGCCGTCCCCAACAAGGGCTCGCTCGCCGAGCCCGCCGCCGCCATCCTGCGCGAGAGCGGCTACCGCCAGCGCAGCAGCAGCCGCGAGCTGCGGCTGAGCGACCCGACCAACAACGTCGAGTTCTTCTTCCTGCGCCCGCGCGACATCGCGGTGTACGTGGGCGGCGGCACGCTCGACGTCGGCGTCACCGGCCGCGACCTGCTGCTCGACTCCGGCGCCGACGCCGAGGAGGTCATGTCGCTCGGCTTCGGCGCCTCGACCTTCCGGTACGCCGCGCCGCCCGGCACGGTCACCGACGTCGACGCCATCGCCGGGCGCCGGGTCGCGACCTCGTACCCGGGGCTGGTGCGCGCGCACCTCGCCGAGCGCGGCGTGACCCCGGCCGACGTGGTGCGGCTCGACGGCGCGGTCGAGACGTCGGTGGGGCTGGGCGTCGCCGACCTCATCGCCGACGTCGTCGAGACCGGCACCACGCTGCGCGGCGCGGGGCTGGAGGTCTTCGGCGAGCCGATCCTGCGCTCGGAGGCGGTGCTGGTGCGCCGGGCCGGCAGCGAGCGCGACCCCGCCGTCGAGGTGCTGCAGCGCCGGCTGCAGGGCGTGCTCGTCGCCCGGCAGTACGTGATGGTCGACTACGACGTGCGGGTCGAGCTCGTGGAGCGGGCCTGCGAGCTGACGCCGGGTCTCGAGTCGCCGACGGTCAGCCCGCTGCACGACCGCGGCTGGTGCGCGGTGCGCGCGATGGTGCCGCGGGCCGGCACGAACGCGATCATGGACGAGCTCTACGACCTGGGCGCCCGCGCCATCCTGGTGACCGACATCCTCGCCTGCCGCCTGTGAGCCCCGACGCCGGCCGGGTGGGCGACCCGTACGCCGTGCTTCGGCCGCGCCGCGGCCGGGCGGTCGCGATCGGCATCGCCGTCGCGTCGCTCGTGGTGTTCGGCGGCCTCGCGCTGGTGCTGCCGGCCACCGGCGACTGGAGCGCCGTCGACTCGGCGCTGCTCGCGGGGTTCGGGCTGCTGCTCGTGGCGATGATGTGGCGGTTCGCCACGCTGCGGGCCGACCCGTCGCCGTCCGGGCTGGTCGTGCGCAACGTGCTGGTGACCACGACGGTGCGGTGGGCGCAGATCGAGCGGGTGCGCTTCGGCGGCGGCGACCCGTGGGTGCTGCTCGACCTCGACGACGGCGTCGAGCTGGCGGTCATGGCCGTGCAGAAGGCGGACGGCGAGCACGGACGTCGCGAGGCCGGCCGGCTGGCGGCCCTCGTGCAGGCGGGCCGCGAGCGGCAGGCCTGACGGCTCAGGGGGTCTGCGGCCGCCGCGGGTGCAGCCGGGTGGCGACGACGAACCACGGCACGGCCAGTGCGGCGAGCACGGCGTAGGGCACCGTGTAGCCACCGGACGCGTCGCGCAGCACGCCGAGCAGCACCGGCCCGACCGCGGCCGTCGAGTACGACAGCAGGAAGGCCATCGCCGACAGGCGCGCGCTCGCGGCGGGGTCGGCGGCGTAGTCGACCATCAGGATGAGGCCGGTGCCGAAGCCGGACCCCAGGCCGAGCCCGCTGACCCCGGCCCACACCCACGGCGCCAGGTCGGGTGCGAGCAGCAGCCCGAGGATGCCGACGAACACGCACGCCACCGAGGGCACCAGCACCCACCGGCGGTCGGGCACGCGGTCGGCGAGCGCGGGTCCGGCGACGCCGGACAGGATCTGCGTGGCGCTCCACACCGACAGCAGCAGCCCGGCGCGGCCGGCGCTCCAGCCGCGCGCCTCGTACGACGCGGGCAGCCACGCCAGCAGGCTGTAGAACTGCAGCGACGACAGGCACATCGAGCCCGCCACCAGCCACGCGCTGCCGTGCCGCCAGGGCAGCGCCACCCGGCGTCCGGGCTCGGGCACGTGCCGCGACGAGCGGACCACCGGCGCCCACGCCGCGACGGCGACCAGCGCGGGCACCGCCCACACCGAGAGGGACGCGGGCCACGAGCCGAGCGCGTCGGCGAGCGGCACCGCGAGGGCGGAGGCCGCGGCGGCCCCACCCATCATCGACAGCATCACCACGGCGGTCGCCGCCCCGGCCCGGCCGGCGAAGCGCGACTTCACGAAGCCGGGCAGCAGCGTGCCGCCGACCGCGACGCCGAAGCCGGCCACCAGCGTGCCGAGGTAGAGCAGCGGCAGGTGCTCGCCGCCGAGCCGCAGCCCGCTGCCCACCGCCAGCGCCGCGACGGCCAGCCAGATCGCGACCTCGCGTCCCCAGCGGTGCGCGATGCGCTGCGCCACCGGCGCGAACAGCCCCATGCAGAGCACCGGCAGGGTCGTGAGCGCGCCGGTCCAGCCGCGCGAGACGTCGAGGTCGGCGCCGATGCGCTCGACGAGCGGCGGCACGGCGGTCAGCGCCAGCCGGAGGTTGAGGGCGACGGCGACCACCCCGAGCACGAGCACCGCCCGGGCGGGCGCGCGGGTGCCGGCGTCGGGTGCCTCGGTGGCGGTCAGCGGCTCAGTCATCGACCGGCTCCTCGGGGTCGGGCACGACGTCGGGGCCGGGACCGACCAGCGACTGGGCGCCGGCGTAGTCGAGGCCGGTGCACTCCAGCAGGTCGACGACGATCGAGCGCAGCTGGGCGAGCACGACGTCGGCCGACAGCCCGTGCCCGGTGGCCACCAGCGCCGAGTCCGCACCGACCCGCACCAGGCGCTCGCGGGCGGGGTCCGGGCCGCGGTGCTGGCGCAGGTCGTCGGCGATGCCCGCGGTGGCGGTGGCCAGCGCGTCGAGCAGCCCGAGCGTGCGGTCGGGCAGCGGCTCCCGCCGTCGCACCACGACGGTCACCCGCCGCAGCAGCACGCGGGCGTTGCGCACACCGCGGTCGAGCGGGTCGGCGAGCTGCGCGACGACCTGCACGTCGTCGCGGTGCTTGCGGCGGAACGGCGACGACTGCGCGACGCTCAACGCGTCGGCCGCGGTGTCGCGGACGGCGGCGACGAGCGCGTCGCTCTCCCGGGCCCGCGCCAGGGTGCGGTACGCCAGCTCGACGTCGCCCTCGCGGACGGCGCGGGCGGCGTCGGTCAACCAGCCCGAGAGCTCGTCGAGCGCCCGACCGGCGGCCTCCCGCGGGCGGCGCAGCGGCGTGCCGGGCTCGAGCCCCGCGACCGCGAGCGCGGTGACGCCGCCGCACACGGCGTCCTCCCAGCGCCCGAGGCCGTACGACGCGCTGGGAGGTGCCAGCGCCAGGATGATCGCCGACTGCACGCCGGCCTGCGTGGTCATGAGCGGCCCGGCGTCGAGCAGCACGGCGATCGTCATGGCGACCGCCACGACCAGGGCGATCTGCCACGGTCCGGACCCGACGAGCTGCACGCTGACGTCGCCGAGGAAGACGCCGACGGCCACGCCGACGGTGATCTCGGCGACCCGGCGCAGCCGCTGCCCGTAGCCCAGCCCGAGCCCGACGATGGCCGCGACCGGCGCGAAGAACGGCTGCGGGTGGTCGAGCACGGTGCGGGCCAGCACCCAGGCGACGCCGGCGGCGACGGCGCACTGGAGCACGTGCGGCAGCAGCCGGCGCAGCCGCGTGACCCGCGTGCGCAGCGACGGCGGGCGGGTCAGCGCGCGCAGTCGCTCGGTGAGCTGCCGGTCGATCGGCTCGTCGGGCCCGTCACCCGCGGAGGACGACGTCCGCGCGCTCACGCGTGCCCTCCCGTCGGTGGTGCACCTGCTCGGCGGCGGCCCACTGCCGCCAGTGCGGACGGTAGCCGACGCCGTCGCGGCGCATCGCCCGCCCGTAGCGCTCGGCCTCGGGTGCCTCGACCCAGAGGAGCACGTCGAGGTGCGTCGCGCACGCCCGGGCGCCCGCCCCCACGCCCTCGAGCACCACGACGTCGCGGCGCGGGGCGGTGTGCCACTCGGCGTACCGGCCGGCGACCCAGTCGAACCGCCGCCACCTGGCCGGCCGCCCGTCCGCCAGCGGGGCCAGCGCCCACGCGACCACCCGCGGCACCGAGGCCTCGAGCCCGCCCCAGCCCGGGTACACGTCGTCCAGCCGGATCACCGCGGCGCCGAGCGCGGCGGCCAGCCGGTCGGCCAGCACCGACTTGCCCGACCCGCTCGGCCCGTCGACCCCGATGACGAACGGCCGGCTCACCCCTCGACCCTAGGCGCGGTGGGCGGCCCGTGTGAAACGTCGGTGAGGGTCGCGGGCGGGGCCGGCGCAGCGGACGTCGGGAACCGCCGCCCGCACCCAGACTGGGCGGGTGCCGTTCACCGTCTCGCACGTCGCCGTCGTGCTGCCGGCCCGCTGGCTGCCGGCGCGGCTCGTGCTGCCCGCAGCGCCCCTGGTGACCGGCGCGATGGTGCCCGACCTGCCGATGTTCCTGGGCAGCAGCCTGCGCTCGACGACGCACGCGTGGAGCTCGGTGCCCACCCTCGACGCGGCGCTCGCCGTCGGCACCGCGCTGCTGTGGACGCTCGGGCTGCGCGACCTCGTGCAGCGGCTGGCGCCCGGCCTCGCGGCCCGCTGGCACCCCGCACCGCTCGGCCGCGCGTCGGCCGGGGGCACGGCGCTGCGCTGGTACCTCGCCGGGCTGGTCGGCTCCGCCAGCCACCTGGCCCTCGACGCGTTCACCCACGAGGGGCCGTTCGTCGAGCGGATCCCGCTGCTCGCGCACCGCGTCGGGCCGTTCGAGGTGGCCGGCTGGCTGCAGTACGGCCTCAGCGCCGTCGGGCTCCTCGTGCTCGCGGTGTGGGCGCTGCGCTGGTGGCGCACCACCGAGCCGCGCCACGAGGTGCTGCCGCCCGGCGTCCCGGCCCTGCGCACCGGGCCGGTGCTGGCGCTCGCCGGCGGCCTGCTCGCGCTCGGCACGGTGGTGGGACTGGCGCAGGGGCTCGACGCGGCGCGCGACGCGGGGCCCGGTAGCCACCACCTGTGGCAGCTGCAGCTGCTGTCGGCCCGCGGGGCGTTCGCCGGCGGCGGCGTGGTGCTGGCCGGGGTCTCCGCCGTCGCGGTCTGCTGGCGGGTCGGCCGGGCGACGGGCAGGTGGCCGGAGCCCGCACCCAGTGCCCGGCCGCTGCCCGAACCCGCCGGCCGCCGTCGATAGGCTCGCCGGGTGAGCCTCGCCGTCCGCGTCATCCCCTGCCTCGACGTCGACGCCGGGCGCGTCGTGAAGGGCGTGCGCTTCGAGGGGCTGCGCGACGCGGGCGACCCCGTCGAGCTGGCCCGCCGCTACGACGCCGAGGGCGCCGACGAGCTGACGTTCCTCGACGTCACCGCCTCCAGCGACAGCCGCGAGACGACGTACGAGGTGGTCTCGCGCACCGCCGAGCAGGTGTTCATCCCGCTGACGGTCGGCGGCGGGGTGCGCACGGTCGCCGACGTCGACCGGCTGCTGCGCGCGGGGGCCGACAAGGTGGGCGTGGCGACCGCGGCCGTCGCCCGGCCCGAGCTGGTGGCCGAGGTGGCCGACCGCTTCGGGGCGCAGGTGCTGGTGCTCAGCCTCGACGTGCGCCGCTGCCCGCCCGGCACCGAGACCGACTCCGGCTACGAGGTGACCACGCACGGCGGCCGTCGGGGCACCGGGCTCGACGCGGTGGCGTGGGCGGCGCGGGTCGCCGAGCTCGGCGCCGGCGAGATCCTGCTCAACGCGATGGACGCCGACGGCACCCGCGCGGGCTTCGACCTGCCGCTCGTCGGCGCGGTCAAGGCCGCGGTCGCGGTGCCGGTGATCGCCAGCGGGGGAGCGGGCAGCGCGCGGCACTTCGCCGAGGCGGCGGACGCCGGAGCGGACGCGGTGCTCGCCGCCAGCGTCTTCCACTTCGGCGACCTGTCGGTGCGCGACGTCAAGCGCGCGCTGGCCGACGCCGGTCACCCGGTCAGGTAGCCGCCAGGTCGGGCAGCCGCCACCCGGTCGGGTGGCTACCGGCCGCTGGTCGAGCTGCGCAGCTGCTCGACCGCCGCGCCGGCGCCGTCGAGCTCGACCCGCGCGACCCGGCGGCGGCCGAAGGCGAACAGCACGACCTCGGCCACCGCGCCCTCCACCCGCACCACCGGGTGCCCGCGGTGGGCGACGATGCGGGGCAGGCCGGGTGCGACGAGCTCGACGCCGACCGGTGCCGTCCGCAGCGCCAGCCGGCCGACCACCTTCGTCGCTGACCACAGCGCCCGCTCCAGGTCCGGGTCGAGCTCGCGCGGCGCCCAGTCGGGCTGGGCGCGCCGCACGTCCTCGTGGTGCACGAAGAACTCCGCGGTGTTGATCGCCTCGTCGAGCGGGCCCAGCCGCAGCGGGCTCCACGCGGGCGGCCCGCTGCGCACGTCCTCCACCAGGTCGGTCCAGGGTCGGCCGGCCAGCGCCTCCTGCCCCCGCTCGGCGCGCTCGCGCAGCGGCGGCACCAGCATCGCCGCCTGCAGGTCGGGGCGGCGGTCGCGCACCACGAGGTGGGTGGCCAGGTCGCGCGTCAGCCAGCCCTCGCACTCGGTCGGCTGGTCGGGGCCGACGGCGAGCAGGGTGTCGCTCAGGGCCTGGCGCTCGGACTGGGCGTAGCGGCTCATGCGCAGAGCCTCGCACCAGGCGCTGTCGGCGGCACGTGAGAGGCTCTTGGCTCGTGCCCAGCCAGACCCTGCAGACCCAGCCGTACACCGTCCGCAGGGGGCTGTACGTGCTGGGTCAGGGCATCCGGCGGTCACCGAAGGCGTTCGCGCTCGCGGTCGTCGGCAGCGCGCTCTACGGCGTGATGACGGCCGGCACGGCCTGGGCGCTGGGCCGGGTCACGGCCGACGTCGTCGAGCCCGCCTTCCGCGCGGGCACGGTCACCGCGGGGCAGCTGGCCCGCGGCGGCGGGCTGATGGCGGCGGTCGCCGTGCTGCTGACGATCGGCGTCGTCGTGCGCCGCGTCGCCGCCGGGTTCACCGTCTACGACCTCGGCGCGATCTACCGCCGCCAGGTCACCGCACAGTACCTGCGGCTGCCGCTCGCCTGGCACGGCCAGCACCCGACCGGGCAGCTGCTGTCGAACGCGAACGCCGACGTCGAGGCCACCTGGCAGGTGTTCGCGCCCACGCCGATGGCGATCGGCGTCGTGGTGATGCTGCTCGTGGCCGCGATCTCGATGCTGTCGGCCGACCCGGTGCTCGCCGTCGTCGGCTTCTGCGTCTTCCCGGCGGTCTTCGTCGTCAACCTGCTCTACCAGCGCGTGATGTCGCCGCGGGTGACGCAGGCGCAGGCGCTGCGGGCGGACGTGTCGGACGTCGCGCACGAGAGCTTCGACGGCGCGCTGGTCGTGAAGTCGATGGGCCGCGAGCAGGCCGAGACCGACCGGTTCGCCGTGGTCTCGCACCGGCTCCGCGACGCCAACGTGGCCGTCGGTCGCACCCGCGGCACCTTCGACCCGGTCATCGAGGCGCTGCCCAACCTCGGCACCCTCGTGGTGCTGGGCGTCGGCACCTACCGCGCGGCGAGCGGGAGCACCGACACCGCCGACGTCGTGCAGGTCGCCTACCTGTTCTCGCTGCTGTCGTTCCCGGTGCGCGCGCTGGGCTGGGTGCTGGGCGAGCTGCCGCGCAGCGTCGTCGGCTGGGACCGGCTGCAGGCCGTGCTGACGGCGAGCGGCGGGCTGCGGCACGGCGACCGCACGCTGTCGTCCGGCGGCGCGGCCGGGCTGCGCCTCGACGGCGTCGAGTACGCGTACGTCGAACCCGACGGCACGCAGGTGCCGGTGCTGCGCGGCGTCGACCTCGAGGTGCCACCCGGCCGCACCGTCGCCGTCGTCGGCGCCACCGGCTCGGGCAAGTCGACCCTCACCACGCTGCTCGTGCGGCTGGCCGACCCCGACGCCGGGCGCGTGCTGCTCGACGGCGTCGACCTGCGCGAGGTCGTCGAGGGCGGGGTGTCGGCGACCGCGGCGCTGGTGCCGCAGCAGTCCTTCCTCTTCGACGACACCGTGCGCGGCAACGTGACCCTCGGCGACGACGCGCTCGAGGACCCCGACGACCGGCGGGTGTGGGCGGCGCTGCGGCTCGCCCGGGCCGACGGGTTCGTCGCGGCCCTGCCGCGCGGGCTCGACACGCGCGTCGGCGAGCGCGGCGCCTCGCTGTCGGGCGGGCAGCGGCAGCGGCTCTCGCTGGCCCGGGCGCTGGTGTGGACCTCGGCGCTGCTGGTGCTCGACGAGGCCACCAGCTCGGTCGACACCGCCGTCGAGCAGCAGATCCTCGCGGGCCTGCGCCGGGGTGCGGACGGCGCCGGTGCCGACGGCAGCACGGTGCTCGTCGTCGCCTACCGCAAGGCGACGATCGCGCTGGCCGACGAGGTCGTCTTCCTGCGCGACGGGCGGGTGCGCGACCACGGCACGCACGCCGAGCTGAGTGCGCGCGACGCGGCCTACCGCGACCTGGTCGACGCCTACGAGCGGCAGGCGGCCGACCGCGAGGCGGCTCGGCTCGACGAGCTCCGGGACGCCGCCGGGCCCGACGACGCAGTGGCCGCCGGCCCCGCCGGCCCCGCCGGCCCCGCCGATGCCGCCGATCCAGTCGATCCCGTCGACGCGGACGAGCAGGTGACCCGGTGACGGCGCAGCCGGACGCACCGGTCGAGGAGCCCGACGGCGCCGTGGCCGACGACGAGGTGCTCGGTGCGGACGCCGGGCGGATCGGCGCGGCGGCCGCGCCCGGTGCGGTGCAGACGCTGCGGCGCGGCGTGCAGCTGTCGCCCGAGCTGCGGCGCGGCATCGGCTGGACGCTGCTGCTGGCGGCGGGCGCGACGGCCGGCCGCGTGGTCGTGCCGTTCGCGGTGCAGCAGACCATCGACCACGGCCTGCTGGCGGACGGCGGCCCCGACGCCTCCCGGGTCGGCCGGCTGCTGGTCGGGGGGGCGGTCGTCGTGGCCCTCACCGCGGTCTGCGCCTACCTGGCGAACGTGCGGCTGTTCCGGGCGACCGAGGCCGGGCTGGCGACGCTCCGGGTGCGCGCCTTCCGGCACGTGCACGACCTGTCGGTGCTGACGCAGAGCACCGAGCGCCGCGGCTCGCTGGTGTCGCGGGTGACCAGCGACGTCGACACCATCTCGAACTTCGTGCAGTACGGCGGGCTGCTGCTCGTGCTGTCGACGCTGCAGCTGACCATCGCGACCGTGCTCATGCTGGTCTACTCGCCGCTGCTGACCGGTGTGGTGTGGCTGTGCTTCCTCCCGGTGTTCCTGCTGGCGAAACCCATGCAGCGCAAGGTGTCGCAGGCCTACGGACTGGTGCGCGAGCGGGTCGGCGAGGTGCTGGCCGCGGTGTCGGAGTCGGTCGTGGGCGCGGCCACCATCCGGGCGTACTCGGTCGAGCGGCGCACCGCCCAGCGCGTCGACCACGCGGTCATGCAGCACCGCCAGGCCGCGGTGTCGGCGCAGGTGCGGGTGGCCACCACCTTCTCGTTCGGCGTCCTGGTGAGCGGCCTGGTGAGCGCGGTCGTCGTGGTGGTCGGCACCTGGCGGGGTGTGCACGGGCACGTGACGCTCGGCGAGCTGCTGGCCTTCCTGTTCCTGGTGCAGCTGTTCACCGGCCCGGTGCAGGTCGGCACCGAGGTGCTGAACGAGATGCAGAACGCGATCGCCGGGTGGCGTCGGGTGCTCGCCGTGCTCGACACGCCGGCCGACGTCGCCGACCCGGGCGCGGCCGGCACGCCGCTGCCGCGCGGGCCGATCACCGTCACCTTCGAGCACGTGTCGTACGCCTACCCGGCCGGCCCGACCGTGCTGCACGACGTCGACCTGAGCATCGCGCCGCGCAGCCGGGTCGCGATCGTCGGCGAGACCGGCTCGGGCAAGACCACCTTCGCCAAGCTGCTCACCCGGCTGATGGACCCGGCGAGCGGCCGCGTGCTGATCGACGGCGTCGACGTGCGGCAGGTGCCGTTCGAGACGCTGCGCCGCCGGGTGGTCATGGTGCCGCAGGACGGCTTCCTGTTCGACACCTCGCTGCTCGACAACACGCGGTTCGCCCGGCCCGGGGCGAGCGTCGACGACGTGGTGCTCGCCTACACCGAGCTGGGGCTGGCCGACTGGCTCGAGGGGCTGCCGCACGGCCTCGACACCGCCGTGGGGCAGCGCGGCGAGCAGCTGTCGGCCGGTGAGCGGCAGCTGGTGGCGCTGGCCCGCGCCTACCTGGCCGACCCCGACCTGCTGGTGCTCGACGAGGCCACCTCGGCGGTCGACCCGGCCACCGAGGTGCGCATCCAGCGCGCGCTCGACGGCCTCACCCGCGGCCGCACGTCCATCGCGATCGCGCACCGCCTGTCGACCGCGGCAGCAGCCGACGAGGTGCTGGTGGTCGACGCCGGGGTGGTCGTGCAGCGCGGCCCGCACGACGAGCTCGTCGCCGTGCCGGGGCCGTACGCCACGCTGCACGAGAGCTGGGTCGCGCAGCAGGGCATGTAGCTGCTCAGCCGGTGCCGACGTCCCAGGCGTGGTGCACCACGTCGTGCAGGTGGTACCGCGCCAGCGAGGTCACGGTGAAGCGCGAGCCGTTCGACCGGCGTCCGGGCCGCTCGACGTCGTCCGGCGTCAGCGACTCGAGTCGCACCGCGACCTGTTCGGCGCCCGCGACCAGGTCGCGGGCGACGTCGGCGGGCGGCTGCCCGGGGTAGTCGCCCGCGGCGGCCGCGGCGTCCTGGTCCCAGTCGGCGAACAGCGGGTCGTCCGCGCGCAGCATCTGCTCGTAGCGGCCGCCGAAGACCCGGTGCACGTCGCGCACGTGGCACGCGTACTCCAGCGGCGACCAGGTGCGCGGTGCCGGGCGCCGTGCGACGTCGGGACCGGTCAGCACGCCCGCCCACCCGGCCGCGTTCTCGCGCAGCGCCTGCGGCACCTGGGCGAGGGCCGTGCCGGCGGCGTCGAAGCCGCACTCGGGGCAGGGGCGCTCCAGCACCCACGTCCAGTCCTTGGTGTCCGGCGTCGCCGGGGGCAGCGTCATGCCCGGCAACCTAGCGACGTCACCCGGCCCCGGCACCGCCTGCCGGGGTCGGGCACGATGGGGCCGTGACGACCGTGCCCCAGCCCACCGCGCTCGACCCCGCCCTCGCGGCCCGCCTCAAGCGCGACGACGCCGGCCTGGTGTGCGCGGTGGTGCAGCAGCACGACACCGGCGAGGTGCTGATGGTCGGCTGGATGGACGACGAGGCGCTGGCCCGCACGCTCGGCACCGGGCGGGTCACCTTCTGGAGCCGCAGCCGGCAGGAGCTGTGGCGCAAGGGCGACACCAGCGGCCACGTGCAGCTGGTGCGCTCGGTGGCCCTCGACTGCGACGGCGACGCCCTGCTGGTGCGCGTCGACCAGGTCGGGCCGGCGTGCCACACCGGCAGCCGCACCTGCTTCGACGGCCGCGACCTCGGCGCCGTCGTCGGCCCCGACCTGGCCTCCGTCGACGCCGTCGACGCAGTCGACGCCGTCGACACCCTCGAGACCATGGTGGGGGAGCGGCCGTGAGCGTCGAGCAGCCCGACCTGACCTTCGGTCGCACCTGGCCCGACCGCGAGACGTTCCGCGAGCTGGCGCGCGACCGGCGCGTGGTGCCCGTGGTGCGCCGCCTGCTCGCCGACGCCGAGACGCCGCTCGGGGTGTACCGCAAGCTCGCCCACGACGCGCCGGGCACGTTCCTGCTCGAGTCGGCGGAGCACGGCGGCGTCTGGTCGCGGTACTCCATCGTCGGCGCGCGGGCGATCGCCACCCTCACCGAGCACGAGGGCGAGGCGCACTGGATCGGCACCCCGCCGGTCGGCCTGCCCACCTCGGGCGACCCCACCGCCGCGCTGCGCGACACCGTGGCGGCGCTGCGCACCCCGGCCCTGCCCGGCCTGCCGCCGCTCACCGGGGGCCTGGTGGGCGCGCTCACCTACGACGTCGTGCGGCGCTGGGAGCAGCTGCCCGACGGCAACGACGACGACCTCGGCCTGCCCGAGATCACGATGATGCTGGCCACCGACCTCGCGGTGCTCGACCACGCCGACGGCTCGGTGCTGCTCGTCGCGAACGCCGTGAACCACGACGACACCGACGAGCGCGTCGACGAGGCCTGGCAGGACGCCGTCGGGCGGCTCGACCGGATGACCGCCGAGCTCGCGCAGCCGGCGGTCAGCACGGTGGCGGTGCCCGGCGACGAGGACCCGAAGGTGCGCCCGCAGCTCTTCGAGCACGAGTACGGCGCGATGGTCGAGCGGGCCAAGGAGTCGGTGCGCGCCGGCGACGTCTTCCAGGTGGTGCCCTCGCAGCGGTACGAGCTCGACTGCTCCGCCGACGCGCTCGACGTCTACCGGGTGCTGCGCGCCTCGAACCCCAGCCCCTACATGTACCTGCTGCGGCTGCCCACGGTCGACGGCCGGCAGTACGACGTCGTCGGGTCGAGCCCGGAGGCGCTGGTCAAGGTCACCGGCCGCCAGGTGCTCACCCACCCCATCGCCGGCACCCGCCCGCGCGGCGCCACGCCCGAGCTCGACGCCGGGCACGCCGAGTCGCTGCTCGCCGACGACAAGGAGCGCTCGGAGCACCTGATGCTCGTCGACCTGGCCCGCAACGACCTGGCCAGGGTGTGCGACGCCGGCACCGTCGAGGTGCTCGACTTCATGCAGGTCGAGCGCTACAGCCACGTGATGCACCTGGTCTCGACCGTCGTCGGCCGGCTGCGCGACGACCGCACGGCGTACGACGCGCTGGTCGCCACCTTCCCGGCCGGCACGCTGTCCGGTGCCCCGAAGGTGCGCGCCATGCAGCTCATCGACGACATGGAGCGCACCCGCCGCGGCCTCTACGGCGGCGTCGTCGGCTACCTCGACCTCGCCGGCGACCTCGACATGGCGATCGCGATCCGCACCGCCGTGCTGCGCGACGGCACCGCCTACGTGCAGGCCGGCGGCGGCGTGGTCGCCGACTCCGACCCCGTGGCCGAGCACACCGAGTCGGTGAACAAGTCCATGGCGGTGCTGCGCGCCGTCGCCGCGGCCAACGGCCTGCACGCCGTGCGCGGCCGCCCGTGAGCACGGCGGCACCGGAGCCGGTGGGCTCGACGCGCACCGCCCGCGGACGTCGCGAGCGCACGCTCGCGGTGCTGCTGGCGC